>NZ_AJVB01000420.1:0-3444 GCF_000278445.1 Rhodococcus sp. R1101 | reverse complement strand
GGGTCTCGCGGGCGGCGACGGCGAGCTGGACCTCGGATCCGGTCGCGAGGATCACGACCTCCGGGGTCCCCGAGGCCGCCTCGGCCAGGACGTAGGCGCCGCGGGCGACACCCTCGGCGGCCTTCTCCCGCGTGCCCTCGAGCACGGGGACGTTCTGGCGGGTCAGCGCGAGCGCGGTCGGGCCCGTGCGGTTCTCCAACGCGGCCTTCCACGCGAACGACGTCTCGTTGGCGTCGGCCGGGCGGATCACCGCGAGGTTCGGGATCGCTCGCAGCGCCGCGAGGTGCTCGATCGGCTGATGGGTCGGGCCGTCCTCACCGAGACCGATCGAATCGTGCGTCCATACGTAGATCGACGGGGTCTGCATGAGGGCCGCGAGACGCACCGCGGGTCGCATGTAGTCGGAGAAGACGAGGAAGGTGCCGCCGTAGGGGCGGGTCGGGCCGTGCAGAGCGATGCCGTTGAGGATCGAACCCATGGCGTGCTCGCGCACACCGAAGTGCAGGGTGCGTCCGTAGGGCTGCGCGTTCCAGTCCTTCGTGGAGATCGCCGCGGGGCCGAAGGAGTCGGAACCGGGGATCGTGGTGTTGTTGCTGCCGGCGAGGTCGGCGGAGCCGCCCCACAGCTCGGGCAGCACCGGTCCGAGCGCGGCGAGGGCCTTGCCGGACGCCGAGCGGGTCGCGGGACCGCTCTCGGTGGGCTCGTAGGTCGGCAGGGCGTCGACCCAGCCTTCCGGGAACTCACCGGCGTACAGGCGGTCGAACAGCTCCTTGCGCTGCGGCTCGCGGGTGGCCCACGCGTCGAAGTCGGCCTGCCACGCCGCGCGCGCCTCGGCGCCACGCGTCACGACCTGCCGGGTGTGCTCGATCACCGCCGGATCGACGTCGAAGTTCTTCTCGGGGTCGAAGCCGAGGATCTTCTTGATCTCGGCGACCTCGTCGGCGCCGAGCGCGGCACCGTGCGCGTCGCCGCTGTTCATCTTCGTCGGGGCCGGGTAGCCGATGATCGTGCGGACGGAGATGAAGGACGGACGGTCGGTGACGGCCTTCGCGGCCTCGACGGCCTCGAGCAGTGCGGTGACGTTCTCGCCGCCCTCGACGGTCTGCACGTGCCAGCCGTACGCCTCGTAGCGCTTGGCGACGTCCTCACCGAGAGCGATCGCGGTGTCGTGCTCGATGGAGATCTTGTTGTCGTCGTAGAAGACGATCAGGTTGCCGAGCTGCTGGACACCGGCGAGCGACGACGCCTCGGAGGTCACGCCCTCCTCGATGTCGCCGTCGGAGGCGATCACGTAGACGTAGTGGTCGAACGGGCTCTTGCCTGCGGGTGCCTCGGGATCGAACAGGCCGCGCTCGCGGCGGGCAGCCATCGCCATGCCGACCGCGGAGGCGAGACCCTGGCCGAGCGGGCCGGTGGTCATCTCGACCCCGGCGGTGTGCCCGTACTCGGGGTGGCCCGGGGTGAGCGAACCCCACGTGCGCAGTGCCTCGAGGTCGGCGAGTTCGAGGCCGTAGCCGGACAGGTACAGCTGGACGTACAGCGTCAGGCTCGAATGTCCGCACGAGAGCACGAAGCGGTCGCGGCCGACCCACTCGTGGTCGGTCGGATCGTGGCGCATCACACGCTGGTAGAGGGTGTACGCGAGGGGAGCGAGGCTCATCGCGGTACCGGGATGCCCGTTTCCGACCTTCTGCACGGCGTCGGCGGCGAGCACGCGCGCGGTGTCGACCGCCTTGGTGTCCAGGTCGGTCCAGTCGGCAGGATGCGCAGGCTGGGTGAGGGTGCGGATCTCGTCTGTGATCGACACGAGCGTGAAGTCTCCTGACATGGGTGTACGGGGTCCCGGCGGGTGGAAGTCGGCCCGCGCGCTACTTCAGACTAGTGCGCTGCTCCGAACGGGTCGATTCGGTCCGGGCAACGGTCCGGTCTACCATCGTTCGTAGTAGAGGAGCGTCCGGAACCGGGCGACCGTGAACGGGCGAAACGAAGGTGCGGATTCGCGTGGGACAAGGAGACAGTGTGCGGGCAGGGCGACGGCCGGGAGGACACGGCTTCGGCGCCCCCGAAGCGCCGAGCGCCCCGCGCTCCGACACCGCGTGGGGCCGGCTCTCCGGCACCGTCCTCGCCTACATCGCGTTGACGAAGCCGCGCGTGATCGAACTTCTACTGGTCGCGACCATTCCCGCGATGCTGTTCGCCGATCGCGGGAACGTCGACATCGTGCTCATCCTGAGCACATTGTTCGGTGGCTGGATGGGCGCCGCGAGTGCCAATTCGCTCAACTGTGTCGTCGACGCCGACATCGACAAGGTGATGAAACGCACGGCGTTGCGTCCACTGGCCCGGCAGACGGTGCCGACGCGCAATGCCTTCGTCTTCGGCATGCTGCTCGGTGTCGCGTCGTTCGTGTGGCTGTGGTGGCGGGCCAACCTGTTGGCCGGCGTGCTGGTCGTGGCGACCATCGCGTTCTACGTGCTCGTGTACACGATGGTGCTCAAGCGCCGGACCTGGCAGAACGTGGTCTGGGGCGGGGCGGCCGGGTGTATGCCCGTGATGGTCGGCTGGGCCGCGGTGACCGGTTCGTTGAGCTGGGAACCGGTCGTGCTGTTCCTGGTCATCTTCTTCTGGACGCCGCCGCACACCTGGGCGCTCGCGATGCGCTACAAGGAGGACTACAAGGCCGCGGGCGTGCCGATGCTGCCGGTGATCGCCACCGAACAGCACGTCACCAAGCAGATTCTGATGTACACCTGGGCGACGGTGATCGCGACGCTGGTGATCGTCCCGGCTGCCGGGGTGATCTACGCGGCGGTCGCGCTGCTCGCGGGCGCCTGGTTCCTGCTCGTCGCCCACCAGCTGTACAACAGCGTGCGCGGCGGAGCATCGGTCAAGCCGCTCAAACTGTTCCTGCAGTCCAACAACTACCTCGCGGTGGTATGCCTCGGTCTGGCGATCGATTCTGTACTCGCACTGCCCACGATCGGCTCCTACTTCTGATCCTCTCCGCCCGCGACTGCGCCCCGGCCGTTTCCGGTCGGGGCGCAGTCGTCGGTGGGGTCGGGGATTTTCCGCGAGTTCAGGGGATCAGGACGATCGACCCGGTGGTCCGGCGCCCTTCCAGATCGGTGTGGGCGCGACCGGCCTCGGCCAACGGGTAGCTCGCCCCTACCCGGATCGTCAACGACCCGTCGGCCAGAGCCCCGAGCACCTCGCCGGCACGCCACAACAGTTCGTCGCGATCGCGGGTGTAGTGCGCGAGCGTGGGCCGCGTGACGAACAGCGAACCGGCCGGGTTGAGCCGCTGCAGATCGAACGGCGGGACGGGCCCGCTCGCAGCCCCGAACAGGGCGACCGTGCCGCGCACCCGGACGGACGCCAGCGACGCCTCGAAGGTCGCGGCACCGACACCGTCGTACGCCGCGGCCACCCCTGGCCGCCCGTGAG
>NZ_AJVB01000419.1:0-3449 GCF_000278445.1 Rhodococcus sp. R1101 | reverse complement strand
TGGGGCCCCCGTCCCGGCTGCAGACGTCCTTCGTCGTCAGCGACGCCTACCTGCGCATCGCGGGCATCCAGCAGCTCTACGGGGTGGGATTCGCCGTCACCGAGGCGGACGATCTCGAGCTTCCGGCCGCCACGGTCCGGAAACTCGGCAGCAGCGGAGAAACGGGGTACAGGTGAAGCGGCTCGAACACGGTCACGCGCTCTACGCGGTGCTCGCACTGGCGATCGGGATCGGCGCCGGAATCGTATTCAGCCCACAGGTACCCGACGTCGTGCAGCCCTATCTGCCCATCGCGGTGGTCGCCGCGCTCGACACGGTCTTCGGCGGCCTGCGCGCCTATCTCGACGACATCTTCGACGCGAAGGTGTTCGTGGTGTCGTTCGTCTTCAATGTCCTCGTCGCGGCGCTGATCGTGTGGCTCGGCGACCAGCTCGGGGTGGGCGCCCAGCTCTCGACGGCGGTCATCGTCGTCCTCGGCATCCGCATCTTCGGAAACGCGGCTGCCCTGCGCCGGCGCCTGTTCGGAGCCTGAACCGTGACAGAACCGCAGCAGCCCGACACCGACACCGGCGACGCGACCGCGCCGGGACCCGTCGCCGACCGCGCCACCCGATCGCACCGCGTCTTCCTCGTCCTCGCCGGGATTCTCGTCGTCCTGCTCGGCGCCGGCATCGCCACGCAGGTGCGTACCACCGACACCGGCGACGGTCTCGACTCGGCACGCCCCGCCGACCTGCTGGTGTTGCTCGACAACCTCAACCGCCGCGAAGCCGCTCTCCGCCAGGAGATCACCGAACTCGAACGCACCCTCTCGAGTCTGGAGCGGGAAGGCTCGGAAGCCGCACTCGAGGAGGCCCGCACGCGCCTGTACACGCTGTCCGTCCAGCTCGGTACCGCACCCGCCACCGGGCCCGGGGTGGTCCTCACCGTCGACGATCCGCGCGAGGGAGTCGGCTCGGAGGTGCTGCTCGACATGATCCAGGAGCTGCGCGCGGCGGGTGCCGACACGATGCAGATCGCCGGAGCGAACGGGGAGACCGTACGCATCGGTGTCGATTCGTGGGTCACCGGACCGGGGGGCGAGATCACCGTGGACGACCGCAGGCTCGACGCCCCGTACACCGTCACCGCCATCGGGGACGGCCCGACGCTCGCCGCCGCCCTGAACATTCCCGGTGGGGTGGTCGACACGGTCGCCCGTGCGGGCGGATCATTGTCCGTGAAACAGTTTCCGCAGGTGGACGTGTCCGCCTTGCGGGAGATCGAACCACGCCAATACTCTCAGCCCGGTAACTGAATCCGACGTTCCGGTCGAACGTCGTCTCCGAAAGGACCAGTCTTGACCGATTTCGCGACACCCGAGGATCTGCGGTACACCCCCGAGCACGAATGGGTGCGCAGGACGGGCGCGACGACCGTGCGGATCGGGATCACCGACTACGCGCAGTCCCAACTCGGCGACGTGGTCTTCGTCCAGCTGCCCGATGCCGGATCCGAGATCGTCTCCGGCGAGTCCTTCGGAGAGGTGGAGTCCACCAAGAGCGTGTCGGACGTCTTCGCGCCGTTGACCGCGAAAGTCCTCGCCGTCAACACGGAACTCGACGCGAATCCCGAACTGGTGAACAGCAGCCCGTACGAGGACGGTTGGCTCGTCGACGTGGAGGTCGGCAGCGAGAGCGAACTCGACGAGGCCCTCGAGCAGACGGTCGACGCGGATGGTTACCGCGGGATCACGGAAGGCTGACAGACCGGACAGGTAACGTAACCGCGACTGTCTGCGGCAGTACCCCCACGCGGGGTACGGTCGGATATGGCGTGTGCCGTGTCGGACCTGTACGGGGCGAACGAATCAGCGACCGCCCGGGATCACCCGGGTGGTCGAACGGATAAGGAGAAACGGTGAGCGAGAACGGCAACGCGGGCTACGAGGAGACTCCTGCAGAGACCACTTCGGTATTTCGCGCCGACTTCCTGAACGAAGTGGAAGGTGCAGGCTCGGCCACCACCGAAGCGCCCGTCTCGGGTGTCGAGGGCCTGCCCGCCGGATCGGCGCTGCTGGTGGTCAAGCGGGGGCCCAATGCAGGATCGCGCTTCCTGCTCGACCAGCCGACCACGTCGGCGGGCCGGCATCCCGACAGCGACATCTTCCTCGACGACGTGACCGTCAGTCGTCGGCACGCCGAGTTCCGTCAGGACGAAGGCGAATTCCAGGTCGTCGACGTGGGAAGCCTCAACGGCACCTACGTCAACCGCGAGCCGGTCGACTCCGCCGTCCTCGCGAACGGCGACGAGGTGCAGATCGGCAAGTTCCGGCTGGTGTTCCTGACCGGTCCGCGAGGTAACCAGGGCGCAGGTAGCTGATGACCGCGGCCCGCCAGCCGGCGCCGGCCGGGATGTCGATCGGGTCGGTGCTCGACCGCCTGCGTCCGGAGTTCCCGGACGTGACGATCTCGAAGATCCGGTTCCTCGAAGCCGAGGGATTGATCAGCCCGGAACGTACTCCCTCGGGCTACCGGCGCTTCTCGATCGCCGACTGCGAGCGTCTGCGGTACGTGCTCACCGCGCAACGCGATCAGTACCTGCCGCTCAAGGTGATCAAGGAGCAGCTCGAGGCGATCGACCGGGGAGCCGCCACGGTGGGTTCGGTCGAAACCCGGATCACCCGGCCGCGCCCGCTGGCGGTTGCGCGCGGCGAGGTCTCACCCGAGGATCTCCGCAGCGACCGCGAGATCCGGGTGAGCCGCGACGATCTGTGCACTCGTGCCGGCATCGACGCGGCCTTTCTCACCGAACTCGTGGGTGCGGGCCTCGTCAAGCCGGGGCCGGCCGGATTCTTCGACGAGGACGCAGTGCTGCTCGCCCGCACGGCGAAGGCGATGGCGGAGTTCGGCCTCGAGGTTCGGCACCTGCGGGCGTTCAAGCTCGCCGCCGACCGCGAGGCCGCGCTCGTCGCGCAGATCGCCGGCCCGATCGCCAAGGGCCGCGACGCGGGGGCGCGGCAGCGTGCCGAGGAGATGGTGCGCGAATTGGCAGCCCTGTCGCTGACTTTGCACACCTGCCTGGTGAAAGCGGCGGTGCAGGGGGCACTCGACCGTTGAGGCGACGAACCCGTCGCCGATCGCGACCGCGGCCCTCCGTCGGGTCGTGACCTACGGCACCTGACGGATGCGCTGGAGGACACTAGAATTCCAGGCAGTACCTGTCGGGTGGTCCACCACCGACGAGCAGCAGGACGGAGGCATCGCGATGAGCGAGATGCGGATAGTAGGGATTCGTATCGAACAGCCGCAGAACCAGCCTGTCCTCCTGCTGCGGGAGGTCGACGGCGATCGGTACCTGCCGATCTGGATCGGTCAGAACGAAGCGACCGCCATCGCCCTCGAACAGCAGGGTGTCGAGCCGGCGCGGCCGCTGACCCACGATCTGATCAAGAACCTCCTCGAGGCCTT
>NZ_AJVB01000418.1:0-3451 GCF_000278445.1 Rhodococcus sp. R1101 | reverse complement strand
GCGCTCGATCAGCGACCTGATCCCCTACGCGACCGCTCTTCTACTCGGCTCCGAAGCGCTGTTCTCAGGAACAATTGTCCTGCAGCAGTTGGCTATTACAAATCGGGGCCGAGATTACGCGTTTGTGTAGACGCTGCCCCGCCGGATCATCAACGTCAAGCCGATCGTCAGCAAGCCTGCAAGAATCATCATGGTGGCAACCAGATTCAACCCGCCGACGGCGCCGGCTGCTGTCGATGCCAGCAGCACCGTTGCGACCGAGGTGCCGATTCCTTGACCGGCGGTGCGCAGCACCGCGTTGGTGCCGGTCGCCTCGCTGGTGTTGCTTTCCGGAACCGCCTCGATGATGAGGTTCGGGAGTGCGGTGTAGGCGAATGCGGTCGCGACCGAGACGGTGATGATCATCGCGGTCATGCCGACGATCGAGTCGTGGAATACGATGATCATCGCGCTACCGATGGTGAACAGGGCTGAACCGAGCAGCATCGATACCCGCGAACCCACAGCGCGCGTGATGCGCCCGCTCAGCGGAGTGCAGACGAAGCCGAACATCGAACCGATGAACGACAGCCAACCGGCATTGGTCGCCGAGACGCCCAAGCCGAACGGTCCTGTGGTCGGAGACTGCAGGACCAGCGGAATGATCATCGTACTGATACCCATCGGGCCGGCGGCGATCACCACCGTCGCACACATCGTGAGCGCAAACTTACGGTCCGCGAACATCCGGACGTTGACGATCGGATCGGTCACGCGCAGTTCCCACATCACCCACAGCGCGAGGACTCCGGAGCCACCGAGCACGAGACCGAGCGTGCGGAGATCACTCCAACCCCATGCGCCGGCTTTGTTGATGCCGAGCAGTACCGCCGCGATGGCAGGGGCGAACGTGATCGCACCGACGTAGTCGACTCGTTGCGTGGTGGCGGTAGGAACCTGCCAGGGCAGGACGAACAGCACCAGAAGGAGAGCAAAGATTGCGTACACCGCCGCCACGATGAAGATCATGTGCCAGCTCGCGTAGTCGATCATGACACCGGCGACGAGCAGCGATGCCGAGCCTGCGGCAATCGCCGAGCCGGAGATGAGAGCAATGGCAACGGGCACCTTCACGGTCGGAAGGTGCGCACGGGCCACCCCGATACACAACGGGAGAATTGCGCCTGCGACACCCTGTATGGCGCGGCCGACGATGATACTGCCGATGCTGTCGCCGATCGCACTGATGAACGAGCCGATGGCGGCGGCGGCAAGCAACACCACGAGCACACGCTCGCGCCCGTACATATCACCCAGACGTCCACACACTGCAGCGGACGCGGCAGCGACGAGAAGGAAGGCAGTCACCGCCCAACCCACGGTGGCGGCGTCGCTGTCGAACTCACGAATGAATGTCGGAATTGCGGCGAAGACCATCGACGTCTCGAAGGCGCTGATGATCTCGACCGCCACCAGAACTGCGATGATGACCCATGCGGGGCGTTGGCGAGCGAAACGTCCGCGTGGAACGGATTGCGCCGCAACAGGCAGGTCGTGACTGTCTGTCGTACTTGTCATGAACTGATCTCCAGACTTGGGCAGCCCCGGTACGGGCTGCACTGTTGGAAGTCGGACAGTCGCGAGGGCCGGCCCCCAGGCATGTCGCCACGGGCAGCCCGACGGCTGTTCGGGGATTCGACAAAGTGTGGCGAATCACTTTCCGATACATGACGGTTTGACCACTCAGTGAGACCTCGAAGTGATCCGGATTACTCGGCCGTCCAGCTTTCCTCGTATGACGGCGCACCGAGCGGGTTCACGGTCGTGAGCCGGTCGAACAGCGGTCGCGACGACCGAACCGTGAATCTCCGCCGTTGCGAAGAGGATCGAGAGATTCTCGAGCAGAAACGATCCCGATTGGACATCAACGGATTCGAGCCAGAAGGTCGGCTCGCTGTGAGGGTGCGAGACCGGAAATTTGTCCACTTTCTGCGATTCCGACGGATTCTGCGATACCGCGAGCCTTGGATTTGCCGATCTTCGGTAGCGACTCCAGCACGTACATCACGTTCGTCGTCCCGAGGAGTTCATCCGTGTCTGCTCTTCGAAATACCTCGCCGAGTGTGAGCCGGCCGGATTTGAGGTCCGCTCTCAGTTCGGACCGGAACTTGCCGGCGACAGCCGGTTCCTCACCGGATTCGATACGACGGCCGTTGCCGCGAGAAGGGCGTGACAATACGAAGCCGTCGAAGAAGAGTGTAGTCAGCAGATCGGTAAACGCTTCGGTGGTGTACTCGGCGCGGCTCGGCCAGTGCATGCTCGCCCACAACGAGTCACGCACGGCTCGGTAGAAGATGTCGGTGGGAACGTCGGACCGGAAGGTGCCGTCGGCGACCCCGGCGGACAGTGCGCGAAGCCAGTGGTTGCGCATCTCGCGCGAAGCGGTGTCCACTGCCTCGAGCAGTCCGTGCTCACGCAGGTACTGACGGTTCTGCTGATAGATGGCTGTCGGATGAGGATGTGTCTCGATCACCTCGAGAGTCTCGTGGATCAACCCCCGCACTGTGTCCCACGGAGTGCGGGCTTCCTCGACCACTCGGCCGAACCTGCGTTCGATATCGGCCATGTATCGGCTCAGGATCTCCTGAACCAGAGCATCTTTCGAGGGGAAATAGTGGTACAGGCTCCCGGAGAACACACCGGCCCGCTCACCGATCTCGCGGACAGTGGTTCCTCCGATCCCTTTTTCCGCGAAGAGTTCGGCCGCGAAATCCATGATCTGCTCACGCCTGGCCGTCGCCTTTGCCACCGCGCCTCCTGTGTCACTCGAATCGACTTTCGACACCGCCGCGCTCCAACTCAGTGGGAGCGGTCGGCCGGGACGGACTTACCCCTGGTTAGCGTACCGCATCAAGCGCTTGCTCAAGAAAGGTTTCCGGGCTATGAACACCTTGGACCAGCAATTCGAACAGTTCATCGGACAGCAGGCCGAACCCCCGCGGGTGGCTCGATACCCCGTCAACGAGGCCATGATCCGCAACTGGGCAGAGGCGCACGACGACTTCAATCCCATCTACGTCGATCGAGAAGCGGCCCGCGCAACAGGCCGCAACGATGTGATCTGCCCGCCGGCCATGATCTCGACCTGGGTGATGGCCGGGTACCGCCGCTGGCGCGAGGTGCATCGCCTCCGTGCAGCAAAGATCACCGAGGACTCCGCATATTCGCGACTGCTCGCCCTTCTCGACGAGCACAAGTTCACCTCGGTCGTCGCCACCGACGTTCAGCACGAGTACCACCGGGAAACGACCCCCGGCGACCACGTCACCGCGCACTTCACCATCGAGTCGATCTCCCCGGTCAAACGCACGGCACTCGGCGACGGATGCTTCATCACCCTGCACAAACGCTACGAGAACCAACACGGCGAGTTGCTCGTCGAAGAACGGTTCCGTTTGCTCCGCTTCGATCC
>NZ_AJVB01000417.1:0-3454 GCF_000278445.1 Rhodococcus sp. R1101 | reverse complement strand
CCTGCCCCCGCCGTCGGACGCTCCGGTCTTCGGGACGCTGCGCGAGGGCTACGGTGTCCTGCTCGAGGCCCTCGTGCGCAAGGCCGACGCGGAATTCCTCTACGGCACCGCGGCCTCCGGGCTGAAGCGGGACGGCGACCGGTGGTCGATCGAGCCGCTCGGTGAGGTCGACGGAGTGATACTCGCCGTGCCCGCGCCGGACGCCGCCCGGCTGCTCGCCGACAGCGTGAGGTCTGCCGCGCAGTGCGCCGCGCAGATCCCGCTCGCCTCGTCGGTGGTGGTCGCGCTCGCGTTCCCGCACGGCACCGGCCTGCCGCAGAACTCCGGGATCCTCGTCGCGACGGGGGAGGAGCTGTCGGCGAAGGCGTTCACGCTGTCGAGCCGGAAATGGCCGCACCTCGCGGAACGACCCGTCGCACTCGCCCGCGCGTCGTTCGGACGGTTCGGCGACGACGCGCTCGTCGACGCCTCGGAGGCCGAGCTGATCGCACTCGCCCGCGCGGATCTCGCGACCGTCACCGGAGTCGACGCCGAACCGGTGGCCGCCATCGTGCAGCGATGGCACGGCGGGCTGCCGCAGTACCGCGAACACCACGGCGAGATCGTCGCCGCCCTCGAGGCCGAGATCGCCGAGATCGACGGACTCGAGGTCGCAGGCGCGATGCTGCACGGAGTGGGCGTACCCGCATGTGTCGCATCAGGCACGGCCGCGGCCGCACGCCTGGCTGCACGAATGGAAGGATGAACGTCATGGCACGTCTCGACTACGACAAACTCAATTCCACCCTCCGCTACACCATGTGGTCGGTCTTCCAGGTCCGGCCCGGTGTTCTCGGCGACGACCGCACCGCCGCGATCGAGGACGCGAAGGCGTTCTTCGCCCGCCTCGACGACACCGACGTGATCGTGCGCGGCATCTACGACGTGGCCGGCACCCGTGCCGACGCCGACTTCATGATCTGGAGCCACGCCGAGCACATCGAGGACCTGCAGAAGCTGTACGCCGACTTCCGGCGCACCACGCTCCTGGGCCGGGCGAGCACCCCGGTCTGGTCCAACACCGCGCTGCACCGACCCGCGGAGTTCAACAAGAGCCACCTGCCCGCCTTCATCGCGGGGGAGGAACCGGGCGACTACGTCTGCGTGTACCCCTTCGTGCGGTCCTACGAGTGGTACCTGCTGCCCGACGAGCAGCGCCGGAAGATGCTCGCCGACCACGGTATGGCGGCTCGCGGCTACCCCGACGTGCGTGCCAACACCGTCCCGGCCTTCGCGCTCGGCGACTACGAGTGGATCCTCGCCTTCGAGGCTCCGAAGCTCGACCGCATCGTCGATCTCATGCGCGACCTGCGTGCCACCGACGCGCGCCTGCACGTCCGGGAGGAGACCCCCTTCTTCACCGGGCCGCGGGTCGACGTCGCAGCGCTGGTCGCGTCGCTGCCCTGACGTGACCCCGACGAGCGCGGTGCCACCGGAGGGAGACGATCGGCTGTTCTCCCAGATGGCGCACTGGGGGATGTTCTCGGCGCAGGCACGCGACGGCGAGGTCGTCGCCGTGCAGCCCTACGCCGGGGACCGCGACCCCTCACCGATCCTGGGGAACATCCCCGGTTCGGTGCGGCACCGTGCTCGCGTCGCCGGACCGGCCGTCCGCCGGGGCTGGCTCGAGAACGGACCGGGACCGAGCACGCGACGCGGCGACGACGAGTACGTCGCGGTCTCGTGGGACGAACTCACCGAGATCCTCGCGGGCGAACTGCAGCGCGTGAAGGACCGGCACGGCAACCGGGCGATCTTCGGCGGCTCCTACGGCTGGTCGGCGCCCGGCCGGTTCCACCACGCGCAGAGCCAGGTGCACCGCTTCCTCAAGATGTTCGGTGGCTACACCCGCTCGGTGCACTCCTACTCGCTCGGCGCGACCGGCGTGATCATGCCACGCGTGCTGGGCACCCACTGGAAACTGTTCGCGCGCTCCACCTCCTGGGAGGTCATCGCCCGCGAGACCGATCTGATGGTGTGCTTCGGCGGTATCCCGCTGAAGAACACCGCTGTCAACGACGGCGGCACGAGCGACCACCCCACCCGCGACGCCCTCGACCGGATGCGGGCCCGCGGCGGCCGGATCGTCTCGTTCAGCCCGATCCGCAGCGACATGCACGGCGAGCACGAGTGGCTCGCTCCCCGGCCGGGCACCGACGTCGCGATCATGCTCGCCCTCGCGTACGTCCTGGCCACCGAAGATCTCGCCGACCGCGAGTTCCTCGACCGCTACTGCACCGGCTACGACCGGTTCGAGGAGTATCTGCTCGGCCGCACCGACGGCGTTCCCAAGACCCCCGAGTGGGCGGCCACGCTCTCGGGGCTGCCCGCCGGAACCTTCGTCGACCTCGCGCGGCGCATGGCCTGCGGTCGCACCCTGGTGTCCGTGACCTGGTCGCTGCAACGTGTCCGGCACGGCGAGCAGGCGCCCTGGGCGGGCGTGACCCTCGCCGCGATGCTCGGTCGACTCGGCGTTCCCGGTGGCGGTTTCGGCCACGGCTACGGGTCGATGAACGAACCCGGTCTCGCGCCCGTCCCGTATCCGCTACCCACCCTGTTCCAGGGCAACAACGACGTCGAGGACTTCATCCCCGTCGCCGCGATCTCCGACCTGCTGTTGCGGCCGGGGGAGCAGTTCGACTACGACGGGCAACGTCCGACCTTCCCCGACATCCGTCTCGTGTACTGGGCGGGCGGCAATCCCTTCCACCACCACCAGGACATCGGGCGGCTCCGTCGCGCGCTGCAACGACCGGACACGATCGTCGTCCACGACCCGTACTGGACGCCGATGGCCAAGCACGCCGACATCGTCGTGCCGTCGACCACGGCGCTCGAACGCGACGACCTCACGTGCACACGCAACGATCCGCTGCTCGTCGCGATGCAGGCCGCCGTCCCGCGCTTCGCCGACGCCCGCGACGACTACGACACCTTCACCGCTCTGGCCCACCGGCTCGGTTTCGGCGAGACGTTCACCGAGGGCCGGACTTCCCGGCAGTGGCTCGAACACCTCTACGAGCAGTGGCGCGGTTTCGTCCTCGCCGACGACCGGCGGGTCGAGGATCCACCGCCCTTCGAGGACTTCTGGTACGGCGGACCGGTCCGGATGCGGACCGAGGACGATCTCACGCTGTTCGAGGACTTCCGCTCCGATCCCGACGGACATCCGCTGCGAACCCCCAGCGGACGCCTCGAGATCTTCTCCGCCGACATCGACTCGTTCGGGTACGACGACTGCGCCGGTCACCCCACCTGGTACGAGCCGGACGAATGGCTCGGTTCCCCTCGGGCCGATCGGTTCCCGCTGCACCTGATCGCCAACCAGCCGGCCACGCGCCTGCACGGGCAACTCGACCACGGGTCCGTGAGCCAGGCGTCGAAGGTCCGCGGCCGTGAACCGATCCGGATGCAT
>NZ_AJVB01000416.1:0-3448 GCF_000278445.1 Rhodococcus sp. R1101 | reverse complement strand
CTTCGCTGCTGATGCCCCACCGGTCGAGAACCTGTGCGTACGTGCCGTTCTCGATGACGTGGTTGATCGCCTCGTTGATCGCCTGGATCAGGCCGTTGTCCTTCTTCGTCAGTACCGCGATCTCACCCTGCAGGTCGAGACCGGCTCCCGAGAACGTGCCGGCCACCTCGGTCTCACCGGACTGCAGTGCGTGGAAGGCAGACGTCGGATTCGGGCCGACGTACGCGTCGATGCGGCCGGAACCGAGCGCGAGGTAGTAGTCGACGGCGTTCTGGTAGTACAGGATCTCGGCAGGTTCGAGTCCGGCAGCGACGTTCTGTTCGTTCCACTCGACGAGCAGCGCCTCCTGGTTGGTTCCGGAGCCGACGCCGATCGTCAGGCCGGCGATGTCCTCGGGTCCGTCGAAGGTGATGCCGCTGTCCTTGCCGACCTCGACGGCAAGGCTGTCGAGGCGGTAGGTGGCGAAGTCGTACTTCTCCTTGCGTTCCTCGGTGACGGTGACGTTGGAGATGAACACGTCGGCCTCACCCGCGTCCACGCGGACGAAGTTCTGGGCCCAGTCCGCGGCGGTGAGTTCGATGTCGAGGTCGAGAACATCTCCGATGAGATGGGCGAAGTCGGTCTCGGATCCGATGATCGTGGTGTCGTCGTCGGCGTAGAAGCGTAACGGCGGCACCGTACCGGCGTTGCCGGTGACGACGAGCGTGCCGCGGTCGCGGATCTCCTGGGGAACCTTCGCGGCGATCTCCTCCACCGGGTCGGTGGTGATGCGGTTCTGGTCCGCGGTGAGGTTGTAGCCGGCCGCTGTGGCGTCGGTGTCGGTACCGGCCTCTGCGTCGGAACTGCAGGCCGCGGCGCCCAGGAGAGCGACGGCGGTCAGGGCCGAGGTCAGCAGGCGGACCCGGCGGGAGGAAGCGAACATCGTTACCTTCTCGAGTGCTGTGGTGGGGGATCAGAGAACGCGCGACAGGAACGACGCGGTGCGTTCCTGTTGCGGGTTGTCGAGGACTTCGTGGGGTGGTCCCTGTTCGACGATGACGCCGCTGTCCATGAAGACGACGGTGTCGGCGACCTCACGGGCGAAACCGATTTCGTGCGTGACGATCACGAGGGTCGCGCCGTCGCCGGCGAGGTCGCGGATGACGGCGAGAACCTCGCCGACGAGCTCGGGGTCGAGCGCCGAGGTCGGCTCGTCGAAGAGGATCACGGCAGGTCGCAGCGCCAGGGCACGCGCGATCGCGACGCGCTGCTGCTGACCGCCGGACAATTGTTTCGGATAGTCATGCAACTTGTCGCCCACGCCGACACGGTCGAGCAGGGCGCGCGCCTCCGCCTCGACCTCCGCGCGATCGCGTCCCTGCGCCGAGACCGGTGCCTCGACGACGTTCTCGAGGGCGGTCAGGTGTGGGAACAGGTTGAAGTTCTGGAAGACGAAGCCGAGGCGGGAACGCTGACGGAGGATGTCGTGGGCGCGCAACTCGTGCAGCTTGTTTCCGCGACGCTTGTAGCCGATCAGCTCGCCGTCGATGCGAACGGTCCCCCGGTCGACCTTCTCGAGGTGGTTGAGGGTGCGCAGGAGGGTGGACTTCCCGGATCCGGACGGCCCGAGGATCACGGTGACCGTGCCCTTGCGTAGCTGCAGGTCAACGCCTTTCAGCACCTCGAGTGCGCCGAAGGACTTACGGACTCCGCGCACGTCGACGACGTAGTCGATGTCGTCCCGGGTGGCGGTCACTTCGTCGCTCCTCGGGGTGCGCCGATTCCACTGTCGCGGATCTCGCGGTACTTCGCGACCACGCGCTGCCACGGGGTGAGCGGCAGGGCACGTGCCGAACCGCGGGCGTAGTGCCGTTCGACGTAGTACTGCCCGATCGACAGGATCGTGGTGAGGATGATGTACCAGACGGTCGCGACCATGAGCATCGGCACGACGCGTCCGGTGCGGCCGAAGATCACCTGTACCTGGTAGAAGAGCTCGGCGATGGCCATGGTGGAGACGATCGAGGTGCCCTTGAAGAGACTGATCACCTCGTTCGCGGCGTTCGGGAGAATCGCCCGCATGGCCTGCGGGAGCACGATCTTCACGAACTGCCGGCGACGCGGAATGCCCAGCGCGTTCGCGGCTTCGATCTGACCGTGGTCGACGGAGATGATGCCGGCGCGGATGATCTCGGCGGAGTAGGCCGCCTGGTGGAGCGCCAGACCGATGACTGCGGCGGTGAAGCCCGAGATCACCCCGGCGACACCGAACTCGACGAACGCGGGACCGAAGGGGATGCCGATCGACAGCGTCTTGTACAGGTACGCGATGTTGAACCAGAACAGGAGTTGGACGATGAGCGGGATCGATCGGAACGCCCAGATGTAGGTCCACGAGACCACCTGTAGAACAGGATTGTTCGACAGTCTTCCGCTCGCAAGGAGCACACCGAGCGCGAAGCCGAGGACGGTGCCCCACAGCGTCAGTTCGATCGTCATCCACAGTGAGGACAGCACGGACGACGCGGTGAAGTACTGGGCGAAGGTCGCCCAGTCCCAGCCCGGGTTGGTGGCCAGGCCGTGCACGAACTGCGCGACGAGGATCAGCACGGCGACGCTGATCACCCAGCGCCAGGGATGCCGTTTCGGGGCGACGACCAGATTCTCGTCGTGGGCATTGTCGACCGGTGCGTCGGGGATGCGGAGATCGGTGGACGCGCTCACGGCGACGTCCTGGGAGCGGGAGCCATCGGCAAGGGCCTTTCGGGAATGCTGGGATGCAGGAAAGCGGGGTGCAGACGTGGGTCCCGATCCGTCCCCCCTTCGGACGGGCCGGGACTCACGCGGCGAAGAACGACGGGAAGTTCGTCGGACGGTCTACGTCAGCGACAACACCGGGCGAAGTACCGCCACGACACCGGTGGGCCGTGCCACGGCACAGATCGATGTGCCGGCGGCACCACGAAGCGCGCTCGGTCCATCGGGTCATGCTCGTTCCTCCATGGGGTCCCGGCGGTAGCACCCGCTCCCGCACATGGGGGTGCTGCGACGTCTCGGAGCCAGGTCTCGGTCGCTCTGGATGGTCGCGGCTCAAGCTACGGAGTGCGGCGCGTCGCGGACAGGCTTTCTCTCACCGTGACGGAAATCCGTTCCTCGTCGAGACCGGCGTTGTTGTCGACATGGAGCCCCGGCATCGACAACGATGTCGGCTTCGACGAGACGTAGACTCGCCTCGGTGACCCCGCTCGAACTCTTCCTCGTCGCCCTTGCCGGTCTCGGAGCCGGAGCGATCAACTCTCTCGTCGGCTCCGGCACCCTCATCACGTTCCCGACGCTCGTCGCGTTCGGTGTGCCGCCGGTGACCGCGACGATGTCCAACGCGATCGGCCTGGTCGCCGGGGCGTATCGGGCACCTGGGGTTATCGGCGCGAGCTGCGTGGGCAGTGGGAGCGGTTGCGATGGCAGATCC
>NZ_AJVB01000415.1:0-3456 GCF_000278445.1 Rhodococcus sp. R1101 | reverse complement strand
TGTTCTCATATCCACGTGCTCGACTACGGCGCGGTGCTCGCGAGTGGTCTGCCGGAGGAGATCAGGAACGATCCGGCAGTGATCAACGCGTACATCGGCACCGAGGAGGAGGCGGTATGAGTAACGAACCGTTGCTCGAACTGTCCGGCGTCCGAGCCGGATACGGTGCGATCGAGGTGCTGCACGGCGTCGACCTGGTTCTCGAACCGGGAGCGGTGGTCGCTCTGCTCGGACCCAACGGCGGAGGCAAGACGACGACTTTGCGGGTGTGCTCGGGCATCCATCCCGTGTCGTCGGGAGAGTTCCGGTTGGCCGGTCGTGTCGTCAACGGTGTGTCCGCGGCGGAACTCGCACGTCTGGGAGTGTGCTCGATCCCCGAGGGCCGGGGAATCTTCCCGAACCTCACCGTGCGCGAGAATTTGTGGATCGGAACGGGTACCGGTGTTCCGCTCGCGGATCTCGAAGAGGTCGCCTACACCCGGTTCCCGGTACTGGGTGAACGCCGCTCGCAGTTGGCCGGTTCGATGTCGGGTGGCGAACAGCAGATGCTCGCCTTGTCGCGGGCCCTCGGGACCCATCCGACGGTGCTGTTGCTGGACGAATTGTCGATGGGTCTGGCACCGCGCATCGTTTCCCAGATCTACGACATCGTCGGTGAGCTCGCCGCCGACGGCGTGTCGATTCTCGTCGCCGAGCAGTTTGCCAGGGCGGTCCTTCCCATCGCCACCAGTGCCGCCCTCATGTTGCAGGGCCGAGTGGTGCGCACGGGTGATCCGGCGGAAATCGAAGAAGAACTGTCCACCACCTATCTAGGAGGATGACCATGACCGCACTCGTCGACGAACGACGTGAGCAGTTCAAGAAAGATGTTGCGGCACTGGGGCTCGACGCTTCCCGCTCCGGTTCGGGCGGAAAGGCCCGGATCGTCGGCCTGATCCTGATGGTGGTCGGTGCCGTCGCGGTCTTCGTCGTCTACATCGCATCGCTGACACTGTCCGACGCGCGCGACCTGTTGTCCTACCAGCTGCTGGCGCTGGGATTCGTGGCGCTCACCGTGGCCGGGGCCGCCGTGTACCTCGCGGCCGCGGTGACGCGGGTCCTGAGTCTGTGGCTGGTCCGGCAGCTGCTCGAGAGCAGCGCGCAGGCGGACAGGATCGAGCAGGCGCTCGTCCGGAAGGGCTGACCCCGCCCCTCGAGCCTGCTTGTGACACGGCGACGGCCCACCCCGCCAGGGATGGGCCGTCGCCGTTCACGATTCGGACGGATCAGCTTCCGGCTGCTTCGAGCCCGGCGGTGATGTCCGCGAGGATGTCGTCGATGTGCTCGATGCCCACGGCCAGTCGCACCAGGCCCGGGGTGACGCCGGCCGCGATCTGCTCCTCACCGGTGAGCTGCGAGTGGGTCGTCGACGCGGGGTGGATGACCAGCGAGCGGACGTCGCCGATGTTCGCGACGTGGCTGTGCAGGGTCAGCGCGTTGACGAACCGCTTGCCGGCGTCGATGCCGCCGGAGAGCTCGAACACCACGATCGCGCCGGCGCCGCGCGGGGTGAGCTGCCGGGCGCGGTCGTACCACGGCGACGACTTCAGGTCGGCGTAGGCGACGGAGGTGACCTCCGGGCGTCCCTCGAGGAACTCGGCGACCTTCTGCGCGTTCTCCACATGCCGCTCGATCCGCAGGCTCAGCGTCTCGAGGCCCTGCGAGATGAGGAAGGCGTTGAACGGGGAGACCGCCGCGCCCATGTCGCGCAGCAGTTGCACACGCGCCTTGAGCGCGTAGGCCGGTGCGCCGAGGTCGGCGAAGACGACGCCGTGGTAGCTCGGGTCCGGGGTGGTGAAACCGGCGTGGCGGCCCTGCGTCCAGTCGAACGTGCCGCCGTCGACGATGACACCGGCGATGGCCGTACCGTGGCCGCCGAGGTACTTGGTGGCCGAGTGGACGACGATGTCGGCACCGTGCTCGAGCGGGCGCAGCAGGTAGGGGGTGGCGACCGTGTTGTCGACGATCAGCGGCAACCCGTTCTCGTGGGCGACACCCGAGATGCCGGGCAGGTCGAGGACGTGGTTCTTCGGGTTGGCGATCGTCTCGCCGAAGAACGCACGGGTGTTGTCGCGGACGGCTTCACGCCACTGGTCGAGGTTGTCGGGATCTTCGACGAAGGTGACCTCGATGCCGAGCTTGGGCAGTGTGTAGTGGAACAGATTGTAGGTGCCGCCGTAGAGATACGGGCTCGACACGATGTGGTCGCCGGCCTGCGCCAGGTTGAGGATCGCGAAGGTCTCGGCGGCCTGACCGGAGGCGAGCAGGAGGGCGGCGACGCCACCTTCGAGGGCGGCGATGCGCTGCTCGACCGCGTCCTGCGTCGGGTTCATGATGCGGGTGTAGATGTTGCCGGGCTCGGCGAGACCGAAGAGCGCCGCGGCGTGATCGGTGCTGTCGAAGGTGTAGCTGGTGGTCTGGTAGATGGGCAGGGCCCGGGCCTTCGTGTCGCCGCCGGCGGGCTGGCCCACGTGGATCTGCTTGGTCTCGAAGCTCCAGTTCGCGCTGGGGTCGATTGCTTCAGGGGTGGTGTCGCTCATGGCTCTGCTCCGGATTCGAGATGTGTTCTGATCGTCGACATGCTGACCTTCGGGCCCCGGGCACGACGCCGTCGGGTGGCGGCATCGAGGGGCAGGAACGGGTGCGGCGGTCAGCGGGCTCGGCACCCGCGAATACACGACAGGGGGGCACGACGGTGCGGCGACCGGCTCGCGCGCTCGTACGTCTTGCTCACGGTCCCGACAATATCCTGTCCACACGATTCCGACCAGAGTCGTAGGGATTCCCTCTCGCCGGGAAACCGACTCCGGAGTACCTACAGTCTGTGTGTACCCCTTCCGGTGTGACGGCTGTTACTGCTAACGTTTTGGAACAGATTCCAGTTTCATGAGGCGCGCAGGGTCGTGGCCAGGACTTTTGGAGGTGCAGTTGACCGCCGTCGACTCCGCGCTCGAGCCCGTCGGTACCTCGTCCAAGCGAGAACTCCCTCCATCGATGGTCGATCGGATGACGCTCATTCTCGAGGCCTTCGACAGCCGGGGCGCCCTCACTCTCGAAGAGGTCACCTGTCGCTCGGGGCTTCCCCGCTCGACCGTGCACCGCATCCTCGACCACCTCGTGCGTCGCGAGTGGATCGAGCACGCCTCCTTCGGCTACTGCCTCGGCCCGCGTGCCCTCGGTCTCGGCGGCAGCGACACCGGTCATCGCCGCATCAGGGAGGCTGCCGCACCGCACCTCCACGACCTCGCGATGCAGACCGGCGCCGTCGTCCATCTGACGGTGCTCGAAGGCGACGAGGTGCTCTACCTCGACAAGGTGGGTGGGCAGTTCGCCTTCACCGTGCCCTCGCGGGTCGGTGGACGATTCCCCGCCTACGCCACTGCGGCCGGCAAATCCATTCTCGCGTGGCTCGAACCC
>NZ_AJVB01000414.1:0-3464 GCF_000278445.1 Rhodococcus sp. R1101 | reverse complement strand
GGGCGCCCGTCGTCGCTGTGAGCGGACGCACCGGGATGGGCCTCGACGATCTCCGGGCCGCGTTGACGACGATGGTCGCGGCGCTCCCGGACCCGGATCCGCACGGCGACGTCCGGCTCTGGGTGGACCGCCGGTTCACCGTGCGCGGCTCCGGAACCGTCGTCACCGGAACGCTTCCCGCCGGCACGGTCCGGGTCGGCGACACCCTCGCCCTCGGCAGCGCACCGCTGCGGGTCCGTGGGGTGCAGGCACTCGGGCGCGACCGGACCGCGGTGAGCGGCGTGGCCCGGGTCGCCCTCAATCTCACCGGCCGGATCGACGACCTGGGCCGGGGCAGTGTGCTCGTGACGCCCGGTGCGTGGCACCACACGTCCGTCGTCGACGTGCGGATCAGCGGTGAGGACCGGCCTCCCGTCGCCCCAGTTTTCCACATCGGTGCTGCCGATGTCGGCGTCCACTGTCGTCCGCTGGCGGGCGATCTCGTCCGGCTCACTCTCGATCGCCCGCTGCCCCTGCGGATCGGCGACCGCGCGCTGCTGCGCGATCCGGGTCGCCGCACGATCTGGCGGGCCGACGTCCTCGATCCGGACCCGCCCCGCTTCCGGCGGCGTGGTGCCGCGGCACGCCGTGCCCGGCAACTCGCGGGGGCCGACGGTACGCCGAACTTGGCCGACGAACTCGCCCGCCGCGGAATCCTGCACCGTCAGCGGTTGCGTCAGTTGGGCATCCCTCTCGAGGAGGGAGATCATCTGGCGGTGGGTCCGTGGCTCGTCGCACCCGGCCTCGCGCGAGCGGTCACCGATCGGCTGCCCGCCCTCGTGCAGGCACACGCTCGCGCTCATCCCCTGGACCCGGCGGCACCGTTGGCCGTGCTGGCATCGCAGTTGCGGCTTCCCACTCCCGACCTCGTGCGTGCGCTGGTACGGCCGCCTCTCGAAGTCGTAGGGGGACGGGTGATCGCTCCGGGAGCCGCCGGTCTGCCGACGAAGATCCGCAAGGCCGTCGAGCAGGTGCGCCGCGACCTGTCGGCTGCCCCGTTCGCGGCCCCGACCGCCGATCGACTCCGCGAACTCGGCCTCGACGACCGTGCACTGGGCGCGGCCGAGCGCAGCGGACGACTGTGGCGGGTCGGTCCGGGCATCGTCCTGCTACCCGACGCCGCCGATGCTGCCGTCGAGTTGCTGGGAGAGCTGGAACAGCCCTTCACGACCAGTGCGGCACGCGAGCGGCTGGGAACGACACGGCGGGTGGTTCTTCCGTTGCTCGACCGGCTCGACAAGGCGGGCCGTACGCGACGGCTCCCCGACGACCGTCGCGAGATCGTCCACTAGGGCGGCACCGACTGTCGAGGCGGTCGAGTCCCGCTCTACGCGGATGCGCGAGGTGACGTGCACTCGACCACGAAGTGTGTCGAAACACGAAGTGCGGGTACCGACCTCGTCGGTACCCGCACTCGGGTGTGAGAAGTCGGTCGTCAGATGACGCCCAGTGCGAACATCGCGTCGGCGACCTTCACGAAGCCGGCGATGTTGGCGCCGTGGATGTAGTCGCCCGGCTTGCCGTACTCGGCGGCGGTCTCGACGCAGCGGCCGTGGATATCGGCCATGATGCCGGCGAGACGCTCGTCGGTGTAGTCGAAGTGCCACGAATCGCGCGAGGCGTTCTGCTGCATCTCCAGCGCCGAGGTCGCCACACCACCGGCGTTGGCGGCCTTGCCGGGCGCGAAGGCGACTCCGGCGTCGCGGAAGACGCTGATGCCACCCGGAGTGGTGGGCATGTTGGCGCCCTCGGCGACGATCTTCACGCCGTTGTTGACGAGGGTCTTCGCCGAGTCCTCGTCGAGTTCGTTCTGCGTGGCGCACGGCAGTGCGACGTCGCACGGCACGTTCCAGATGTTGCCGCCGGGGAAGAACTCGGCGTCGCCGCGCTCGTCGACGTACTCGGAGATGCGTCCGCGCCGGACTTCCTTGATCTCCTTGAGGAGAGCGACGTCGAGGCCCTTGCGGTCGACGATGTAACCGGAGGAGTCGGAGCAGGCGATCGCGGTGCCACCGAGCTGGTGGATCTTCTCGATGGCATAGATCGCGACGTTGCCGGAACCCGAGACGACGGCGGTGCGACCTTCGAGCGAGGTTCCCGCGGTCTTGGCCATCTCGTTGACGAAGTAGGCAGCGCCGTAACCGGTGGCCTCCTTGCGCACCTGCGAACCGCCCCAGGTGAGGCCCTTGCCGGTGAGCACGCCGGACTCGTAGGAGTTGGTGAGGCGCTTGTACTGGCCGAACAGGTAGCCGATCTCGCGGCCACCGACACCGATGTCACCGGCCGGAACGTCGGTGTACTCGCCGATGTGGCGGTGCAGCTCGGTCATGAACGACTGGCAGAAGCGCATGATCTCCTGCTCGGAGCGACCCTTGGGATCGAAGTCCGAGCCACCCTTGCCGCCGCCGATGGGCAGGCCGGTGAGAGCGTTCTTGAAGATCTGCTCGAAGCCGAGAAACTTGACGATGCCGAGGTTCACACTCGGGTGGAAGCGCAGGCCGCCCTTGTAGGGGCCGAGAACGCTGTTGTACTGCACGCGGAAGCCACGGTTGACGTGGACGTTGCCCTGGTCGTCGATCCACGGCACACGGAAGATGATCTGCCGTTCGGGCTCGCACAGGCGCTCGATCAGGCCGGATTCGAAGTATCCGGGGTGCCGCTCGAGCACGACATGCAGAGACTCGAACACTTCGGCTGCAGCCTGGTGGAATTCGGGTTCACCTGCGTTGCGGGCCTTGACCTGCTCGTAGATCTCTTCGATGCGGTCCGATGTCGACACGCCCACCTACCTGACTCTGTGAGGATTCTGTAACACGCGATTTACGACGAGAACTATAGGACGTGGTCCTTAGCATGTGTTAACCCAGCAGCGAGGTGGGATGAGAAACACACGGCCGGAGCGGCGTGTGAAAAGGGCGAATTGCCCGTTTCGGAAGTAGGATGCGCGACCCCGCCGCGAATGATCCGCCGGCGGTGGGAGGTGCCCCCGGCAGGACTCGAACCTGCGACCTAGAGATTAGAAGGCTCTTGCTCTATCCAGCTGAGCTACGGAGGCGCGGCCAAAAATCTTAGCGGGTGCCGTCGGCGGCGGGTGCACGCACCCTCACCGTCGGCGGGTCATCGCTCGAGTGTTGTGCCGCGGTCGTCGTCGGTGCTCGATTCGCCCCCGGGGACGTCCACATCCCCGGTCTTGAACCGCTGGACGACGTGATCGATTCCGACCCCCAGGACCACCGCGACGCAGATGGACACGGCCGCGCCGAACAACGGTTGCGATTCGAACCAGCCGCCGACGAGACGGCCCACCAGCGCCGAGTACAGCGCCCAGGTCGTACCGCCGAGGATCGTGAGGGGCACGAACTTCTGCCGTGGGTAGCGGGTCGCTCCGGCCGTCATGTTCACAGCGATCCGGCCGATCGGGATGT
>NZ_AJVB01000413.1:0-3466 GCF_000278445.1 Rhodococcus sp. R1101 | reverse complement strand
CGACCTCCTTCGCCTTGCCGACCACGGTCTGCTTCAACCCGAGGCGTGCCTTGTCGGATGCACCGGGGCGAGCCCTGTCGGATGCACTGTCTTCGGCCATGGATCATCTCCTTCCGTACGGGACACGAAGGGGACGGCCCCGTGAGAAGGGGTAGCCCGCCGCGCCGGGCTTCAATCCTCGAGAGACTCGAGAGGGTGGATGTGTGTGCCGACGAAGTCGACGACATCGCCCAGGACCTCGTCGCGGTTGGTCTCGTTGAAGATCTCGTGCCGCGCCTCGGGATAGGTCTTCGACGACGACCCGCGGCCTGCGAACGACGACCATCCGGTCGCGCTGCCGTCCAGGGGAACGAGCCGGTCGTCCTCACCGTGCAGCCACAGCACGGGCACGTCGTCGACGGCGCCACCGGCGGCGATGGTGTCGAGGCAGTTCTTCAGCGCCTGCACGGTGGTGCGCTTGAACGGCCCGTGCCAGACGAGTGGGTCGGCCACGTACGCGCGGCCCACCTCGGGGTCGCGGGAGAGGGTCGACGGATCGATGGGGGTATCCGGGATCTCCTCTGCCGCGAGCAGTGCGTCGACGGCCGCCCAGCTGCCGAGCACCGGACCGGACAGGACGACGGCCGCCAGCTCCGAGCCGTATCTCTGGGCGTATCGGGCGGCGATCATGCCGCCCATCGAGTGCCCGATGAGCACGACCGGCACGTCGGGATGTTCGCGCCGTGCCGTGAGATCGAGCAGCCGGAAGTCGTCGACCACCTTCTCGAAGTCGTCGATCAGTACGCGTTCGCCGTCGCTGAGGCCGTGACCGACGTGGTCCATCGCGTAGACGGCGGCTCCGTCGGCGACGAGGCGCGTGGCCACGTATTCGTAGCGCCCGCAGTGCTCGCCGTAGCCGTGGCACACCAGTGCCACGTAGCGCGGGGTCTCGCCGACCCAGTTCCGCGCTGCGAGAGCGCCGGCGTGTCCGTCGAGGGTGAAGGTGACAGCGTCGATCATCGGGTCTCCGATCGTTCCGGTTGATGGCGATGTCATCGTCCTCCGGCGCGGGGGTCCTCCGAGTGGGAATCGTGAGTGCATCCGCAGATCCGCGCCATTATCGTCGAATTGAAACGTGTTCCGGATCCGACCGAGCGGAGGGGGCCTCATGGCAGCGAGCAGGGACGCGATCCGTGCCACCGTCGAGAACTACGTCAAGGCTGTCGCCACGGGCACCGTGGACGACGTGCTCGCCTTGTATGCGGCGGGCGCCACGGTCGAGGATCCGGTCGGCACGCCCGTTCGCACCACCGAGGCCGAGATCCGCGAGTTCTACAAAGTGGTCGAACCGCTCACGCAGACCGCTGGAGTGATCACCCTCAAGATCGCGGAGAACAACGCGGCCTTCGTGTTCCGCCTGGTCACACACCTGGGTGAGCAGGATCTCGTGATGGAGGTCGTCGACGTGATGACCTTCGACGACGACGCGAAGATCACGAGCATGAGGGCGTTCTGGAGCCAGGAGGACATGCAGAGCGTCCCCGCTTCCTGACGGGAAGCCGCATCGTCGAAGTCGACGGTTTCACGTGGAACATCGACGATCGCGGCGAAGAAACCGCGGTCGCCGATGTGCCACGGATTCCCCGACCTCGGTCCCGATCCACGAGGGGTGCACCTGCTCGAAGGGTCACGGCATTTCGTGCAGATGGAGCGCCGCGACGAGGTGAACGAGCTGCTCGTACACGTCGTCTCCGGCATCGCGATACCGACGAGAACCGCCGAACAGCCCTTTCGCCGACGATCATCGACCTAGCATGGCGGCGTGACCAGCGACACGATTCGTGGACTCGGGCTGGCACTCGCACTGACGGCACTGGTGGCGGGTGCCTGCTCGTCGGGCGGTTCGGTCGATACGTCGACGCCGGTACACCTGCAGGTCGCCACCGCGCAGGACGATCCGTGGACGCCGCGGCTCGTGCCGCCGCAGCTGCCGGTCGCGGTGCCGCCCCCTCCCCCCGAGGCGGTCGAGGACGGCGGCGACCCGGTCACCGCTGTCTCCGGAACGCCGGCGGTCCCGGGTGATCGCACCGCGCTCTACGGGGGAAGTCTCGACCGGCCCCTGTGCGACCGCGAAGCGCTCATCGTTCATCTCGAGGAGGATCCGGCCAAGGCCGAAGCGTGGCGCGGTGTCCTGGACGTCGCCGACGTCCGCGGCTACACCGACACCCTCACCGCGGTCCTGTTGCGCGCCGACACCCGGGTCACCATGTACGAATACCGCGACGGTGCCGCGCGCCCCGTACAGTCGCTGCTCGAGCGCGGCACGATCGTGCTCGTCGACGAACTCGGCGTCCCCCGCGTGCGATGTGTGCGCGGCAACCCGCTGTCCGCGCCGGTACTCACCGGGAACGACGAACTCCGAGGCCCCAAGTGGCCCGGGCTGAACGCCGAGCGGTTGTTCGTCGTCCAACCCGCCGCGGCGCCCGTGCGCGAACTGAGGGTCGTCGACATCACGACGGGTGCGATGGTCCCGGTGCCGGTCGGTGACGCCCTGCCGAAGACCACGCCCCCGGCCCCGGAAACTTCGGAGGAATCGCTGCCACAGACCGAGGCGTTGCAGGCACCCGTTCCCGACGTTCCCCAGCCGCGGCGCGACCCCGTGCCGGAAGTCGCCCCGCCACCGCCGCCACCGGCTCCGGAACCACCGCCGCCACCGCCGCCCGCACCCGAACCGCCGCCGCCTCCGGCCCCGGCACCTCCTCCGGCGCCGGCACCCCCCGCACCTGCACCACCGCCCCCACCACAGATCCAGATCCAGATTCCGGGAGGCCCTCCGGTGGTGATCCCGCTACCGTTCTGACCGGATCAGCGGGGGCGCAGAACGATCTCCGTGGGATGCGCATCCACAGGCGCTTCGACCACCTGCCGCACCGCGCGGGCGACCGATCCAGGGGTGAGGAACTGCGACGGGTCGTACTCGCGACCCTCCGACGCGACGATCGCGCGCTGCATGTCGGTGTCGATCCGGCCCGGGTGGATCGAGGTGACCCGTAGAGCGGGCTCCTCCTCACGGAGCACATCGCCGAACGCGCGCAATGCGAACTTGCTCGCGGCATAGGCACCCCAGCCGGGACGGGCACGCAGACCGGCTCCCGAATTGATGAGCACCACGTGCCCGCTCGCGGCCCGCAGGGCCGGCAGCAGCAGCTGGGTCAGTGCGACGACGGCGACCACGTTCGCCTCGAACGTCTCGCGCCACTGCTGTGGTTCGCTGTCGGCGACGGTGCCGAGCTCGGCGACACCGGCGTTGTGGACGAGCACGTCGAGCCGGTCGATGTCCGCCACGGCCGCGGCCACGGCGTCGTGATCGAGCAGATCCACCGGCCACGGCGTGGCGTCGGGGAGTTCCTCGAGGATCGCATCGAGCGACTCGCGACGTCGGCCGCCGAGGAGCAGATCGTGGGTGGGTGCGAGTTCGTGGGCGATC
>NZ_AJVB01000412.1:0-3503 GCF_000278445.1 Rhodococcus sp. R1101 | reverse complement strand
AGACTCTGACGATTCCCCGCCTACGCCACTGCGGCCGGCAAATCCATTCTCGCGTGGCTCGAACCCGAACGCATCGATGCGCTCTACGGTAAGCAGCTCGTCCCGTGTACCGAGCGCACCATCCGCGATGAGGTCGCACTGCACCAGGAGCTCAACCGCATTCGCAAGCGGCGTGGTGTCGCGTTCGAGCGCGAGGAGGCCGCGCGGGGCATCGGATGCGTGGGTGTCGCCCTCCGTGGCGTCGACGGCCCTGTGGCCGCCCTGTCGCTCGCGGCGGACGCCCGCTCGACCCGTCTCGAATGGGTGGCACCGATCGTCGCCGACACGGCCCGGAAGATCACGCGCACCCTGTTCCCCGAGCAGGAGCGCGACGACAACCTGCCGGGTGCCACCGAGAAGGTGGGCTGACGTCCCTCCGGTTCCACCACGAATCCGGTTCACCTCGAACGACTGTGCGCAGTTCTCGTCGGAAGCCCTCGGGGGCTCGGCGAGAACTGCGCACAGTGCGTTCTACGGCGGTATGCGCCTCAGAGCAGGTGAACCTTCTTGTAGAGGATCTTCGACGGTCCGCCGACGAGGCCGACGTTGTCGAGGAAGGTCATCAGCTTCGCTCCCGACTTGCGCACCTGGTCGTGATAGTGCTTGTTGCCCTTGGCCTCTCGCAGTGCCCGCTCGCGGTCGAGGCCCGCATTGGCGTACACGTCGGGGTGGATCATGCTCTTGACGACGAAGAAGACCACGAGCGCGGTGTTGAACCGCTCGAACGCGAGTCGCGCGCGACTCGCACCGGCGAGTCGGCGTGCGACCTCCTCGCGGGCGAAGCGGATGTGGCGCGCCTCCTCGAGGACGTGGATCTTCGACACCGCGCGGGTGACGGGCTGGACACGCTCGTCGCGCATGAAGTCGCGCTGCATCATGTCGAGGATCTCCTCGGCAGCCATGACCGAGGCATAGGCGTTGGCGCCCTTGAAGAAATGGCCCCACAGGCGACCGAGCTGGTGAATGTAGCGGGCCGGACCGTAGCCCGGCGTGTTCAGCCGCTCGCCGGCGCGCGCGAACATCACCGAGTGGCGGCACTCGTCGGCCACCTCGGTGAGGGCGAACTGGACGTGGCGTGAATGCTTGTCGCGGTCGTAGACGTCGCGCAGGAGCATCTGCATGAGCAGGATCTCGAACCACAGGCCGACGCTCGAGACGCTCGCGGCCTCGTGCTTGGTCAGCTCGATGCGCTGTTCGTCGGTGAGTTCGTCCCACAGCGCGGTGCCGTAGAGCGTGCTCCATTCGGGGGTCATGCCGAACTTGTCGTCCGGGACGGGGGCCTCCCAGTCCACTTCGACGACCGGGTCGTACGACTTGCGCGCGGACGAAGCGAGCAGTCGTCCGGCGGTTTCCTCCCGATCGGACAGTGCGACGCCGGGGGTGAAGCCCTTGCTGGTCTCGCGGGTGAGCGATGCGGTCATGTCTCCACCTTTTTAGTGTGACGACTGGTAACTGTTATCCAGGTTAGCGTGATCGCGCGCACAGCACAATCCCGCGACTCGTGTCGCGGGCATCGGGAAGGGGGAGGGGCGGGCGGTGACGAGCGCCGGGGCGCCCAGAAGACGGAGATCACCGCGCCGACCAGCCTGGGCGCGCCGGACGGCTAGAGGCCCATGTCCTCGTCGCCCAGACCGTCCGCGCCCACGGCGGTCTTCTTCTCCTCCCGCGGGCGACGCAGGACGTACAGGCGGGAATGCTGGAAATCCCGCAACCGCAGGGTTCGCACGGTCTGGAACCGGAACTCGTCGCAGTCGGCGAGCGCGTCGGCGAGGTTCTCGTCGACAAGGATCGTGCCCGGTCGCGCCGCGCCGGTGAGGCGGGCCGCGATGTTGACGACCGAACCGAACAGGTCGCCGAAGCGCGGCAACGCTTGGCCCCACGCCAGCCCGACACGCAGATCCGGATAGTCCTTCTGGGCCACGAACGAATCCTGCAGGTCGAGGGCGATGCGCGCGGCGTCGATCGGCCGTTCGGCTGCGAACATCACCTCGTCGCCGACGGTCTTGATCACCCAGCCGTTGTGCCGTGCGATGACATCGGAGACCTCCGATTCGAAGTAGTCGAGCAGTTCGCTCAGCGCGGCCGCGTCGATCTGGCGGGTCAACCGCGTGTAACCGACCATGTCGGCGAAGCCCACGACCAGCTCGTGGAGCTCGCCGGAATCCTGCGGGCGCGCGGCGGCACGGGCGGTGGTGGCCACCAGGTGCCGACGCCACATGTGGCTCTGGAGACTCACCGCGAGCTCGGTCGTGCGATGGACGATGTGGTCGATCAGTGCACGGATCTCCTCCTCCTGCGGAGGAGTCTCCGACTTCTCGTAGGCAGCGGCGAGTTGCGTGAAGACGTGGGTGTTGAGCAGATTCAGCTGCCACTCGGTCAACCGTGACATCGACTGTCCGATCGACCGGGCCGCCGGCATCTCGAGGCGTTCGTCGATCGCGCCGCTCGCGATGATCGCCGCTGTCGCCCGCAGGGCTTCGACATCTCCGTCCGTGAACATCACGACATCGGGATCGGGATCGACGGTCAGACCGAGCGCCTGCCACAGGCGGCGCACACGGGCAGGTTCGAGCCCGCACAATCCCGCCACCTCGTTCAACGTGTAACGCAGCGGACCGCCGAGCAGCGCGTTCTCCAGTTGTGACTGGATCACGGACAGCACGTCGGTTCCTGATGCGGGTGCCGGATCGGACGGGGTCACGCATTCATCCTTACCGTGCTCGGCCCCCACGTGCGCGGCAGGTCGCACCGAGCGGGTGAGCAGGGATGTCGTACGGATGTGCGACAGTGACCGTCATCGAAGCACCGCCGACCCTTCGGCGAACCGAGAAAGGACGTCGCATGCCGCCCCGCAGACGCGCGGATCACCTGACGGAGGACCAACTCGGAGAGCTCGGTGCCGCTCTCGCCGAGGGGCGCCGCGCGACCGTCTACCTCGTCGAGGGCATTCCGAGCCTCGGCATCGATCCGGGGACGTCGGCGCGGGTGGTGTCGATCAGCGGCAGCACGGTGATGGTGCGGCCGAAGGGTGTCGACGACGAGCTGCCGTTCGAGGTCGACGAACTGCGCGCCACCCGCGAACCGGCCGGAAGCAAGCGTGCGCCGGCAAAGGCCGCGCGCGCGTCCGGCGCCGCGAAGCCCGCACCGGCGAAACCCGTACCCGCGAAGGTTGCGGCTGTGCAGCCCGCATCCCCACAGTCCGCCGCCCCGAAGCCCGCTACCCCGAAGCCTGCCACCCCGGCCCCCGCTGCCAGTCCCCGCGCTCAGGAGAAGAAGCCCGTGACCCAGACGACCTCCGCTTCGTCCGACGCTTCCGCGTCCCGGCCGCCGGCACCGGCCAAGCCGAAGACCCCGGCCCGCAGCAAGGCGAAGAAGGCGCCGTCGATCACCATCACCGTCACCATCGACCCGGAGAACGAGTGGACGGTGGGGGTCGCGCACGGCACCCGTAAGGTCGGCAAACC
>NZ_AJVB01000411.1:0-3506 GCF_000278445.1 Rhodococcus sp. R1101 | reverse complement strand
GGTACGGGTACGGATTTGCCGGACTACACCGAGAACGGGACCGCCCCGGACTACACGGACGACGACACCGACAGCGCGACCGTCCCCGACGATACGGGTGCCGGCACCGTCCCGGACGGCACGGACGGTGGGACCGTCCCGGACGACACGGACGGTGGGACGGTTCCCGACGTGGACGACGACACCGGTAGCGACGACGGTGGGATCGACTGGGACAACCCGGATCCGGGCGACCCCGTCGTGGAGAGCCCGGGATCCGGCACCGGCGGAACGGGCTCCCGTCCTTCCACACCTGATTCGCCGCCTGGCGCCCCGTCCCGTCCGAGCGTCACCGGTCCTGCCGCGGTGGAGGTCGTCATCGACCGCGCGATGTCCCAGATCGGCGTGCCCTACGCCTGGGGCGGTGGGAACGAGAACGGCCCGACCCGCGGTATCCGCGACGGCGGTGTCGCCGATGTCCACGGCGACTACGCCAAGGTCGGCTTCGACTGTTCCGGACTGATGATCTATGCGTTCGCGGGCATCGGCATCTCGCTACCGCACTACACCGGCTACCAGTACACGGCAGGCTCACAGATCCCGTCGTCGCAGATGAGACGGGGCGACATGATCTTCTACGGACCCAACGCCAGTCAGCACGTCGCGCTGTACCTCGGTGACGGACAGATGCTCGAGGCGCCGCAGTCGGGGTCGTACGTGAAGATCTCGCCGGTACGCTGGGGCGGCATGACACCGTACGTGGTGCGCATGGTGTCGTGAGGGCGAGGTTTGCCGCGGCCCTCGTGCCGCCGAGGACAGGCGCCCATCCGGTCGATCCCGGGTGCGTCTCCCGGTCGGTGCAGGGGTGACGACACACCGAGCCGGCACCTGCAATAGTGGTGCAGCAGGTGTTTCCAACGGAGCGACGTAGGCGAAAGCGGTGGATTGTCGGTGACCTCACGCGAGGGTGGAACGTCCGGTTCGGCAACGCCGGGCAACCAGGGTGGCAACGACGGACGGAAGAACAACCAGGCTGCGGCGGGTGCTGCGCCGGCGCCGAAGACGACCGGCGTGAACATCGCACCGGCACCGCGGGCGTCCGGTGTGAATACCCGTGAGCCCGGCGGCGACGCCCCTGCGAAGGCGTACGACCCGGCCGACGACGTCCGTCTCCTCGAACGGGCCGTCTACGAGGTCAAACGCGTGATCGTGGGCCAGGACCTGCTGGTCGAGCGGATGCTCGTCGGTGTTCTCGCCCGCGGCCACGTTCTGCTCGAAGGTGTGCCGGGCGTGGCGAAGACGCTGGCCGTCGAAACTTTCGCGAAGGTCGTCGGCGGGTCCTTCTCCCGGGTGCAGTTCACTCCGGACCTCGTGCCGACCGACCTCGTCGGTACTCGTATCTACCGTCAGGGACGCGAGGAGTTCGACACCGAACTCGGCCCTGTCGTCGCGAACTTCGTGCTCGCCGACGAGATCAACCGCGCGCCGGCGAAGGTGCAGTCGGCTCTGCTCGAGGTGATGGCCGAACGGCATGTCACCATCGGCGGGAAGACCTTCCCGATGCCTGAGCCGTTTCTCGTGATGGCGACCCAGAACCCCATCGAGAACGAGGGTGTCTATCCGCTGCCGGAAGCGCAGCGCGACCGCTTCCTGTTCAAGGTCCTCGTCGACTATCCGACGGTGGAGGAGGAACGCGAGATCGTCTACCGGATGGGCGTCGCCGCTCCGGAGCCGAAGCAGGTGCTCGACAACGAGCAGCTCCTGCGCCTGCAGAAGATCGCCGGACGTGTCTTCGTCCACCACGCGCTGGTCGATTACGTCGTGCGGGTCATCTTCGCGACGCGGCAGCCCGCCGAACTCGGGCTGCACGACGTGCAGGGCTGGATCGCCTACGGCGCGTCGCCCCGAGCGACGCTGGGTATCATCTCCTCGGCACGTGCCCTCGCGCTCGTGCGGGGCCGCGACTACGTGGTGCCGCAGGACATCGTCGACGTCATCCCCGATGTGCTCCGTCATCGCCTGGTGCTGTCCTACGACGCGCTCGCGGACGATGTCTCTGCGGATCAGATCATCACCCGCATCCTGCAGACGGTCGGCCTTCCGCAGGTCGCGCCGCAGGCGAACGCACCCGTGCCGTCGGCGACACCGGCTTCCGTCGATCCGCGGTCCGCGGCCGGCCCGCAGACACCCGTCGGTGCGCCCGGTCCGCAGGGAGGTGCGGGCGCGCGGTGAGCACACGTCCTCACGACGGGTCTCCACCGCGGTTCAGATCCGGTGAACTGCGCGATCCCGCGCTCACCGCCGCGCTCCGCACCCTCGAGCTGACCGTGCGGCGCCGTCTCGACGGTGTCCTGCACGGCGATCACCTCGGTCTGATCCCGGGGCCGGGTTCCGAACCGGGCGACGCCCGGGAGTACCAGCCGGGCGACGACGTGCGGCAGATGGACTGGTCGGTCACCGCGCGCACCACGCATCCGCATGTGCGTCAGACCGTCGCCGACCGCGAACTCGAGACGTGGCTCGCGATCGACCTGTCGGCCAGCCTGGACTTCGGTACCGGTCTGTGCGAGAAGCGCGATCTGGTGGTCGCGGCGGTGGCCGCGCTGGCGCACCTGACCACCGGCGGCGGAAACCGGATCGGGGCGGTGGTCTCCACCGGCAGCGAGACGGTCCGCGTCCCCGCGCGCGGCGGACGGCTGCATGCCCAGTCGCTGCTGCGGACGGTCGCGACCACCCCGCATCCGCCGGACGGGACCCGTGGTGATCTCCGAGGCGTCGTCGAGGCACTGCGACGCCCTCAGCGCCGCCGGGGTCTCGCCGTCGTGGTGAGCGACTTCCTCGGTCCGCTCGACTGGGAGAGGTCCCTGCGGGCACTGTCCGGCCGTCACGAACTCCTCGCCGTGGAAATCCTCGACCGCCGCGACCTCGAACTGCCCGATCTGGGCGATGTGGTCCTCCACGACCCGGAGACGGGCCGCACCCGCGAGTTCACGACCACTCCGGAATTGCGGGCCGACTACGCGCAGGCGGCCGCCGAGCATCGGGCGGCCGTGCACCAGGCGCTGCGCAGCTGTGGTGCGCCCGTCCTGACCCTGCACACCGACCGCGACTGGATCGGCGATGTCGTACGGTTCGTCGCGGCGCGTCGGCACAGCTACGGCGTACCCGCACGGCAGGGGGGACGATGAGCCTGTCCGGTTTCACCTCACCGTGGTGGTTGCTGCTGCTGCTCGTCGTCGCTGCCCTCGGGGGTGCGTACGTACTGGTCCAGCGTCGGCGCCAGGCGAACACGCTGCGCTTCACGAATCTCGAAATGCTCGAGAAGGTCGCTCCCGCCCGTCCCGGACGCGTCCGGCACATTCCGGTCGCCCTGCTGCTCGTGGGCCTGGTCTTCCTCACAGTGGCGCTCGCCGGTCCCACCGCCGAGCAGCGGGTACCGCGCAACCGGGCCACGGTCGTGCTCGTCATCGACGTGTCGCTGTCGATGGAGGCCACGGACGTCGCGCCCACCCGCCTGGCGGCGGCGC
>NZ_AJVB01000410.1:0-3511 GCF_000278445.1 Rhodococcus sp. R1101 | reverse complement strand
GCCCTGCACCGCGGGGGCGAACGGGTCGGCCTGTCCCGCAGGCACGCCGAGATCCTGCTGATCCTCGCCGATCATCCCGAGGGCCTGAGTTCCGACCGGCTCGCGGTGCTGCTCGACGAGAACGAGCTGGACTCGGTGACCATCCGCGCCGAGATGTCGCGTCTGCGCAAGGTGCTCGGAGCGGAACATCTCGGCTCACGGCCCTACCGGTTGCTGACCGCGCTCGACACCGACGTCGCGGATGTGCGCCGCGCGCTCGACCGGGGCGACGTGGCCTCGGCGGTGCGTCTGTGCGCCGGTGAGATCCTGCCCGGCTCGGTGGCGCCGGGCGTCGAGGAGATCCGCGACGAACTCCGCTCGGGGGTGCGGGCCGCACTGCTGCGCTGCGGAGACGAGCACCTGCTCGCGCAGTGGACCTCGTCCGTCCACGGCCGCGAGGACATCACCGCGTGGGCGGCCTATCGCGCCTCGATCGATCCTCGATCACCCCGCTTCGCGCAGGTCGATGCCACGGTGACCCGATTGGACAGGTTGCTCGCAACGTAGTTGCAACCCTCGCGTCCGTAGTGTTCCGGATCACATACCGACCGCTCGACGCTGCAGGAGATGCACATGACCGTGTACGCCCGTCCCGGTTCGCCCGACGCCCTCATGTCGTTCCAGTCCCGGTACGACAACTGGATCGGCGGCCAGTGGGTGCCGCCGGTGAAGGGGGAGTACTTCGAGAACGTCACCCCCGTCACCGGCCAGGTGTTCACCGAGGTCGCTCGCGGCACCGAGGAGGACATCGAACTCGCGCTCGACGCCGCCCACGCCGCCGCACCGGCCTGGGGCAGGACGTCGCCCGCCGAACGCGCGCTGATCCTCAACAAGATCGCCGACCGCATCGAGGAGAACCTCGAATCGATCGCCCTCGCCGAGTCGTGGGACAACGGCAAACCCATCCGCGAGACCCTCAATGCCGACATCCCGCTCGCGATCGACCACTTCCGTTACTTCGCGGGAGCCATTCGCGCGCAAGAAGGGTCGATCTCCGAGATCGACTCCGAGACGGTCGCTTACCACTTCCACGAGCCGCTCGGTGTCGTCGGCCAGATCATCCCGTGGAACTTCCCGATCCTCATGGCCGTGTGGAAGCTGGCGCCCGCCCTGGCTGCCGGCAACGCCGTCGTCCTCAAGCCGGCCGAGCAGACCCCGGCGTCGATCCTGCACCTGATCTCGATCATCGGCGACCTGCTGCCGCCCGGGGTGATCAACATCGTCAACGGTTTCGGTGTCGAAGCGGGCAAGCCTCTCGCATCGAGCCCGCGCATCCGCAAGATCGCGTTCACCGGTGAGACCACCACGGGCCGGCTGATCATGCAGTACGCCTCGCAGAACCTGATCCCGGTGACCCTCGAGCTCGGCGGCAAGAGCCCCAACATCTTCTTCTCCGACGTGCTGTCGGCGAACGACGACTACCAGGACAAGGCCCTCGAAGGCTTCACGATGTTCGCCCTCAACCAGGGCGAGGTGTGCACGTGCCCGTCTCGTGCACTGATCCAGCAGGACATCTTCGACGACTTCCTCTCGCTTGCCGCGGTCCGTACCAAGGCCGTCCGCCAGGGCGACCCGCTCGACACCGACACGATGATCGGCGCCCAGGCGTCGAACGATCAGCTCGAGAAGATCCTGTCGTACATCGAGATCGGCAAGAGCGAGGGTGCCAAGGTCATCACCGGTGGTGAGCGCGCCGATCTCGGCGGCGACCTCTCGGGCGGCTACTACGTGCAGCCGACGATCTTCCAGGGCGACAACACGATGCGCATCTTCCAGGAGGAGATCTTCGGCCCGGTCGTGTCCGTGACGTCCTTCGGTGATTTCGACGACGCGATCTCGATCGCCAACGACACCCTCTACGGTCTCGGGGCCGGTGTCTGGTCCCGCGACGGTGGTGTCGCCTACCGTGCCGGTCGCGCCATCCAGGCCGGCCGGGTGTGGACGAACACCTACCATCAGTACCCCGCGCACGCGGCCTTCGGTGGTTACAAGCAGTCCGGCATCGGCCGCGAGAACCACCACATGATGCTCGACCACTACCAGCAGACGAAGAACCTCCTGGTGTCCTACGCTCCCAAGGCGCAGGGCTTCTTCTGATCCACACTTCGGCGCCTGTCACGTCCGCACGACGTGGCAGGCGCCGTCGCCATACGCGCCGAGCACCGTGCACCCCAACGGAAAGGGCATGTCTGTGACCGTCCCACGCCTCGTGGCGACCGTCGACGCCGTCGCACTGCTGCGCCGCCTCGCGCGGCGCACCGGACCGCTCATGATGCACCAGTCCGGCGGATGCTGCGACGGCTCCGCGCCGATGTGTTATCCCGACGGTGAATTCCTCGTCGGCGACCGTGACGTTCTCCTCGGAGTCCTCGATCTGCGTCTCGGGGCGGGGAGACCCGCGCCGATCGGCCGGTCGGCGCCGACGCCGTGCCGGTGTGGATCTCCGGTTCGCAGTTCGAGGCGTGGAAGCACACCTGTCTCGTCCTCGACGTGGTGCCCGGACGCGGCTCCGGGTTCAGTCTCGAGAGCCCGGAGGGAGTGCGTTTCCTCAGCAGGGGGCGCGCGTTCACCCCCGACGAACGGGCGCTTCTCGAAACCGACCGGCCGCGGACCGGCCGCGACTGGGAGGCGGGTGACCAGCCCGCCGCGTCCGATACGCCGACCGTGGTCGCCGAGGCCGCCGACGCGTGTCCGGTGCCCGGCCTGTCCTCGTGATCCACGCTTTTTCGACCTCGAGATCCCGTCGAGGAGGGTGACTCCCCGGCCGGCTGCCCGGGTGCGTCAGAATCGGGACGGAATCCGGCCGGATTCCGGATGACGATGTGGGCGCCCGGTGGGGTGCGGCGAGGAGTGGGCGATGGCCTTCGCAGGCAACGTGGACGAACTGGCACTGCTGCAGACGGTGCGTCTGAAGAAGCAGGTCACGGCGGAGGTGCTCGCCGCGCACCTCGGTGTGTCGGTGGCGGCCGGCCAGGCCGCGGTGACCGCGCTCCTCGAGCAGGGCAAGGCCGCGGAGAACGACGGCGGCATCAGCCTCACCGACAAGGGCTCCTCCGAGCTGAACGACCAGCTCGACGCGGAGCGGGTCTCCATCGACGAGGATTCGATCTCGGATCTCTACGACCGGTTCCTCCCCCTCGACGAGGAACTGGCCACGCTCCTCGAGAACGCGGACTCCGACGGATTCGTCGACGGCCTCATCGCCCTCGACCGGCAGGCGCAGAGCCTGTTCGACGACGTATCGGCGTTCGTGCCGCGACTGTCGCGCTACCAGGATCTGTTCGCCGAGGCCCTGGAGAAGATCAAGGGCGGCTCGCTCGCGTGGGCCACCGCGGCCAACATCGACTCCTACGCCTCCGTGTGGAGCGAGATGCGCCAGGAGATCGCGGGCGCCGCCGGACGCTGACAATGTCGTTCGTTCGGCACACTATGTGATGCCGGTCACCCCCACCCCCTTCCGGGGGTGGTGGAG
>NZ_AJVB01000409.1:0-3516 GCF_000278445.1 Rhodococcus sp. R1101 | reverse complement strand
CCGGGTGGGGATGCGGGCCTCCGCGACACGCACGACGTGCTTCTCGTGCTTACGGCGCCACGCGATGAGATCGGCGATCGAGATCAGGGCGAGCTCATGTTCGTCGGCGAAGACCCGCAGCTCGGCGGTGCGGGCCATCTCGCCTTCGTCCTTCTGCGAGACGATCTCACAGATGACGCCGGCCGGTCGCAGGTCGGCCATGCGGGCGAGGTCGACGGCCGCCTCGGTGTGGCCGGGCCGGCGCAGGACGCCGCCCTCCTTGGCCCGCAGTGGCACCACGTGGCCGGGACGTGTGAAGTCCTGGGCGGTGGCGTTCGGGTCGGCGAGCAGTCGCATGGTGGCGGCGCGGTCGGACGCGGAGATGCCCGTGCCGATGCCTTCCTTCGCGTCGACGGTGACCGTGTAGGCGGTGCCGTGCTTGTCCTGGTTGACGCTGTACATGGGAGGAAGCCCGAGACGGTCGCAGTCCTCCCCGTCCAGGGGCACGCACAGGTACCCGGACGTGTAGCGGACCATGAACGCCACGAGTTCGGGCGTCGCCTTCTCTGCGGCGAAGATGAGGTCGCCCTCGTTTTCACGGTCCTCGTCGTCGACCACGACGACCGCCTTACCGGCGGCGATATCGGCGACCGCGCGCTCGATGGTGTCGAACCTCGTCACTTCCCTGGACTCCAACTCTCGTATCCGGACGACTCGTGCTCCGCGTCCATTGTCGATCTCCACACTACGACGCCTCAACGCGCGTTCTGCAGGCGCTCCACGTACTTGGCGATCACGTCGACCTCGAGGTTGACCAGGGTGCCCGGTTCGGCGGTGCCGAGGGTGGTCAGCGACAGGGTGGTGGGGATGAGCGAGATCTCGAACCACTCGCCACCCGGTTCCCCACCGAGATCCGAGACCGTCAGCGAGACACCGTCGACCGTGATCGAGCCCTTTTCGACGACGTAGCGGGAGATCTCGGCCGGGAGGGAGATGCGCACGACCGTCCAGTTCTCCGAGGGCGTGCGGGAGACGACGGCGCCCGTGGCGTCGACGTGGCCCTGCACCAGGTGACCGCCGAGCCGGCTGTTCAGAGCCGCGGCACGTTCGAGGTTGACGGAGCTGCCGAGCGTGAGCTGCCCGAGCGACGAACGGTCGAGCGTCTCCTGCATCACATCGGCGGTGAAGGAATCTCCGTCGAGGACGTCGACGACCGTCAGGCACACCCCGTTGACCGCGATCGAATCGCCGTGCTTGGCGTCGGAGGTGACCAACGGTCCGCGCACGGTGAAGCGCGCCGCGTCGGCGAGGCTCTCCTTCGCCACGATCTCACCGAGTTCCTCGACGATGCCCGTGAACATGTTCCGCTCCTTAGCTCCCGATCCGTGACCGGGTCCGATTCAGTTGTCCCGGTCCGGGACGAGGGTCAACAGAATGTCCGAGCCGACCGTCTCGACGCGTTCCCGGCGGAACCGTAGCGCGTCCGCGATCGTGCCCACGCCTGCGTCCTCGACGGCGGCCTCGCCGGCTCCGAGCACGACGGGCGCCAGGTACGCCTGGATGCGGTCGACGCACCCCGCCGCGAGGAACGCACCTGCGAGTCGGGGTCCGCCCTCGACCAGCACGTCGGGCCGGTCGTCGAGCGCGGCGAGTACCGCACCGAGGTCATGGGTGCGTAGCACCAGCGTCGGTGCAGAGTCGTCGAGAACCCGTGCGGAGGTCGGGATCTCACGCATACCGACGACCACCCGCAGGGGCTGGTGGGGTGCGAGTTCCCCGTCGGGCAGGCGGGCGGTGAGCCAGGGATCGTCGGCGAGCACGGTGCCGGTGCCGACGATGATGGCGTCGAGCCGACTGCGCTGGTCGTGCACTCGTGCCCGCGATTCGGGGCCGGAGATCCACTTGCTCGTGCCATCGGCGGCCGCGCTGCGGCCGTCCATCGACGCGGCGTACTTCCACGTCACGTGCGGCCGGCCGGTACGTTGCCGATGCAGCCATGCCCGCAGCGGTCCGCGGGTGACGGCTTCGGCACCGAGACCGGGATGCACGGTGACGCCCGCGGCGCGGAGGGTGTCGGCTCCCCCGCCGGCGACGGGATTCGGGTCGGCGACCGAGTAGTAGACCGTGGCGATCCCCGCATCGACGAGAGCCTGCGCGCACGGTCCGGTGCGGCCGGTGTGATTGCACGGCTCGAGAGTGACCACCGCGGTACCGCCCCGGGCACGCTCCCCCGCTGCCACGAGTGCTCGCACCTCGGCGTGCGGGCCGCCGGGAGGTGCGGTGGCACCGATACCCGCCACCGCGCCGTCCGCGTCGAGGATCACCGCACCGACCGGCGGGTTGGGGCTGGTCGTGCCCCGCACGGCCTCGGAGGCGTCGAGCGCGAACTGGAGGGCTTCGGCGATCTCGGGTGCGGTCACGGCGCGAGCGTCAGGTGCGGGGACGAAGCCCCGGCCTGCGCCCGCAACTTGCGGACCGCCTCGCCGGGATCGGCGGCACCGTAGACCGCGGACCCGGCGACGAAGCAGTCCACACCCGCTTCGGCGGCGGCTTCGATGGTGTCGGCGTTGATGCCTCCGTCGATCTCCACGAGCAGACGGAGCTCGCCCGAATCGACGAGACGACGGACCTGGCGGGCCTTGTCGAGGACGTCGGGAATGAAGGATTGACCACCGAAGCCCGGTTCGACGCTCATCACGAGCAGCGTGTCGAATTCCCTCAGGATCTCGAGATAGGGCTCGATGGGGGTACCGGGCTTGACCGACAACCCGGCCTTGCCGCCGGCTGCGCGGATGTCGCGGGCCACCGCGACCGGATCGTCGGTGGCCTCGGCGTGGAAGGTGACGTTGTGCGCACCCGCTTCGGCGTAGGGCGGCGCCCACCGGCCGGGATTCTCGATCATCAGGTGGCAGTCGAGCGGGATGTCGGTCGCCTTCAGCAGCGACTCGACGACCGGGAGACCGAGCGTGAGGTTCGGAACGAAATGAGCGTCCATGACGTCGACGTGGAGCCAGTCGGCACCGGCGACGGCCTGCGCCTCGTCGGCGAGACGAGCGAAGTCCGCGGACAGGATGGACGGAGCGATCATCGGGTGGGCCACAACCGACGAGTCTAGTCGGCGCTCTCCACCGGGTCGGACCTGCATCGGACCACACAGCCCGTAGCCGCACACCCCGGGAATGCCCGCACCCGGGATCCGCGCGCGTCCATCGTGAACGGCGGTGCTCGGACCGCGCGAGGGTCAGACCGCGCGAGCGAGGGCGTCGAAGCGGTCGATGTCCTCGCGGCGGCAGACCTGACTACCCGCGGTGAGCAGAGCGGCCGTACCGCAGGCGATCCCGAGTGCCAGCGCGTCGCGCAGCGACCGTTCCTGCAGCAGCCCCACGACGAGACCTGCGACCATGCTGTCACCGGCTCCGACGGCACTGCGCACTTTGGCCGCCAGGGCCGGTACCCGCACGGCCTCGTCGGCGGTCACCATGACCGCGCCGTCCGCGCCGAGCGAGACGACGACGATCTCCGTGACACCGGCGGTGA
>NZ_AJVB01000408.1:0-3514 GCF_000278445.1 Rhodococcus sp. R1101 | reverse complement strand
CCCCCGTTCGGGACGGACGGACCCGGCCCCCGGACCCCCGACCCACCCACGGACCCTCCCTCGGGTCCACCCCGGAACCGGCCTCGGGGGGTGCCCGGTCGAACGTGTGGGCCTCTACGTGCCCGGCGGCAACGCGGTCTACCCGTCGTCGGTCGTGATGAACGTCGTTCCGGCGCAGGCCGCGGGCGTCGAATCGCTCGTCATCGCCTCGCCACCGCAGAAGAACTTCGGTGGACTGCCGCACCCGACCATCCTCGCCGCGGCCGCGCTGCTCGGTGTCGACGAGGTGTGGGCCGTCGGCGGCGCCCAGGGAGTGGCACTGCTGTCCTACGGCGGCACCGATACCGACGGCGCCGAACTCGCCCCGGTCGACATGATCACCGGCCCCGGCAACATCTACGTCACCGCCGCCAAGCGGCTGTGCCGCGCCGTGGTCGGCATCGACGCCGAGGCGGGCCCCACCGAGATCGCGATCCTCGCCGACGACACCGCCGATCCCGTGCACGTCGCCGCCGATCTCGTCAGCCAGGCCGAACACGACGTCATGGCCGCCTCGGTGCTCGTCACCACCAGCACCGAACTGGCCGACGCCGTCGACACCGCGCTCGCCGCCCAGCTCGAGCTCACCAAGCACCGCGAGCGGGTCGCCACGGCGCTGTCCGGCAGCCAGTCGGGCATCGTCCTCGTCGACGACCTCGAGCAGGGATTGAAGGTCGTCAACGCCTACGCGGCCGAGCACCTCGAGATCCAGACCGAGAACGCCTCCGAGGTGGCCGCCCGCGTCCGTTCGGCGGGTGCGATCTTCGTCGGACCGTGGGCGCCGGTCTCGCTGGGCGACTACTGCGCCGGTTCGAACCACGTGCTGCCCACCGCCGGTTGTGCGCGGCACTCCTCCGGGCTGAGTGTGCAGACCTTCCTGCGCGGCATCCACGTCGTCGAATACACCGAAGCCGCCCTGAAGGACGTCTCCGGTCACGTCATCGCCCTGGCGAACGCCGAGGACCTGCCTGCCCACGGCGAGGCCGTGCGACTGCGATTCGAGGCCCTGAAGTGAGCGAATCGACCGTTCCGGGTGCCCGGATCACCCTCGACGATCTCCCGCTGCGCGAGAATCTGCGCGGAAAGTCGCCCTACGGCGCCCCTCAGCTGACGGTGCCGGTGCAGCTGAACACGAACGAGAACCCGCATCCGCCGACCCGCGCCCTCGTCGACGACGTCGCCGAGGCGGTCCGCGAGGCCGCCACGCAGCTGCACCGCTATCCCGACCGTGACGCGGTCGCGTTGCGCACCGACCTCGCCGCCTATCTCAGGCAGGCGTCCGGTGTCTCACTCGGTGTCGAGAATGTCTGGGCGGCAAACGGTTCCAACGAGATACTGCAGCAGCTCCTGCAGGCCTTCGGAGGCCCCGGACGCACCTCGATGGGCTTCGTGCCGTCGTACTCGATGCACCCGATCATCGCCGACGGCACGCAGACCCAGTGGCTGCCCACCTACCGGCGCGACGACTTCACGCTCGACGTCGAGGCATCGGCGGCGGCGGTTCGTGAGCGACGGCCCGACGTCGTCTTCGTCACCAGCCCCAACAATCCGACGGGACACAGCATCCCGCTCGATCAGTTGCGCGTGATCCTCGACGCCGCACCCGGCATCGTGATCGTCGACGAGGCCTACGTCGAGTTCTCCTCGCAGCCGAGCGCTCTGTCGCTGATCGACGAGTACCCGTCGAAGATCGTCGTCTCGCGGACGATGAGCAAGGCATTCGCCTTCGCCGGTGGACGGCTCGGTTATCTCGCTGCCGCCCCCGCGGTGATCGAGGCGCTGCTGCTCGTGCGCCTGCCCTACCACCTGTCGGTCGTCACCCAGGCGGCCGCCCGCGCCGCCCTGAGGCACGCCGACGAAACCCTGGCATCGGTCGCGGAACTGGCCGCCCAGCGCGACCGCGTCGCGGCGGAACTCACCCGGTTCGGCTACGACGTGATCCCCTCCGACGCCAACTTCATCCTCTTCGGTCGCTTCGCCGACTCCGCCGCCACCTGGCAGCGCTATCTCGACGAAGGCGTGCTCATCCGCGATGTCGGCATCCCCGGCTATCTCCGCACCACGATCGGCCTGACCCACGAGAACGACGAGTTGCTGCGGGTGAGCGAGAAGCTCGCAGCCACGGAAATCGAGGCATCCAGATGAGCGACCGCATCGCGCGCGTCGAACGCACGACGAAGGAATCGAGCATCACCGTCGAGGTGAACCTCGACGGCACGGGCCGCACCGACATCTCGACGGGCATCCCGTTCTACGACCACATGCTCACCGCCCTCGGGCAGCACGGTTGCTTCGACCTGACCGTCCAGGCCCAGGGCGACGTCGAGATCGACGCCCACCACACCGTCGAGGACACCGCGATCGTGCTGGGGCAGGCCTTCGGTCAGGCGCTCGGCGACAAGCGCGGCATCCGCCGGTTCGGCGACTGCTTCATCCCGATGGACGAGACCCTCGCCCACGCCTCCGTGGACGTCTCCGGCCGCCCCTACTGCGTGTTCACCGGTGAACCCGACTACATGGTGCACTCGGTGATCGGTGGTTATCCCGGTGTGCCGTACTCGACGGTGATCAACAGGCACGTCTTCGAGTCGTTCGCATTCCATGCCCGAGTCGCCCTGCACGTGCGGGTGCTCTACGGCCGCGACCCGCACCACATCACCGAAGCCGAGTTCAAGGCCGTCGCCCGCGCGCTGCGCGAGGCCGTCGAACCCGACCCGCGTGTGTCCGGCATCCCGTCGACGAAGGGCAGTCTCTGACACATGGATGTCGTCCTCACCTATCTGTGCTTCATCGTGGCCGGATTCGCCGCCGGCGGAACGTGGTCGATGTGGAAGGCACGCAACACGTTGTTCGCGGGTGTGCTGCTGGCTCTGACCGTGCTGGCAGCCGCCGCGGGCGTCTTCCGGTTGCTCTGACGTGGCAGAACAACAAGGGCTGTTCACCGTTCGTGGTCTGATCCCGGCATGGTCGACGTCCGCGGCGGCCTTCGGAGGCTTCTCGCTGCTGCTGCCGGTCGTGCCGTGGGCGATCGCGGAGGCCGGTGGCAGCGACACGCTCGCCGGATCGGTGACGGCGGTGTTCATGCTCACCACCGTCCTCACGCAACTCGCGATGCCGCGACTGCTGCGCGCGTTCGGTCACCGCGCGACACTCGCAGCCGGCTGCCTGTTCCTCGGGCCACCGTCGCTGCTGTTCCTCGTGTCGATGGCCCCGGCAGCGGTGCTCGGGATCTCCGGGCTCCGCGGTATCGGCTTCGGGATGATCACCGTGGCGTCGGCCGCGCTCGTCGGCGAACTGGCGCCGCCGAGGTTGCTCGGCCGTGCCACCGGCATGCTCGGCATCGCCATTGCCGCGTCGCAGACGATCGGCCTGCCCGCCGGGTTGGCGATCGCCGAGCGGTTCTCCACCACGCCGGTCTTCGTACTGGGTGCGATCATCTCGTCCGCAGGTCTGTTCGCCGCGATCCGCCTGCCAC
>NZ_AJVB01000407.1:0-3538 GCF_000278445.1 Rhodococcus sp. R1101 | reverse complement strand
GGATGGTCGGGACTCGTCCCGGTCATGCCGAGGATCTCGAACTGCACGTCGTGGATGTGGAAGTTGTGGATCGTGCCGCTGACGTTGCGCACCTCCCACAGCTCGGTGGTGCCGGCGACGACCACCTCGTCGATCCGGCCCATGTCCATCTCGCGATCGTTGATGGTCGTCGACGAGGTCAGATCGATGCGGCGGGTGCTGCTCGGTTCCCCGAGCTCCGGAAGGGTGGTCAGCCTCTCCGGGATCGCGGCCGACGACCTGAGGACGGGTGCCGCCCGCAATTCGAGGACGTCCATGCGGTCGTCGCCACCGGAGAAGCGGTCCTGCCAGAAGCCGGCCTTCAGCTCGGGCGGTGTGCTGCGCAGCACGTGCCTCGAACCTGCTTCCGGCCGGATGACGATCTCGGCGCGCTCGCCCGGCGACAGCTGGAGACTGCGGACGGCCCGCGGCTCCTCGAGCAGACCACCGTCGCTGCCGACGACGAGGAACGGCATCCCGGTGTCGAACGAGAAGTTGTAGACGCGCGCGTTCGACGCGTTGAGCACCCGGAGCCGGACCGTCTCGGTGCCGACGTCCAGGAACGGCCGCGGTGTGCCGTTGACGAGGATCTCGTCGCCGAGCGCGCCGACGTCGGCGAAGATCGCGTTGCTGTCGTCGAGCTGGTCGCCGTCGAACTTCCGGTCCTGGACGATGAGGGGGATGTCGTCGACCCCGTAGTCGTGGGGGAGCGGCGACGTGCCGGGCTCGTCGATCAGGAACATACCCGCGACGCCCCGGTACACGTGCGCGGCGGTGGAACCGTGCAGGTGCGGGTGGTACCAGAGGGTCGCGGCCGGTTGATCGACGGTCCAGTACGGCGACCATGTCGTTCCCGGCTCGATCGGCTGGTGCGGTCCGCCGTCCATCGCCGCGGGCAGGTGCATGCCGTGCCAGTGCATCGTGCTCGTCTCGCCGAGTTCGTTCGTGACGTTCACGCGCACGTTCTCGCCGCGCACGGCGCGGAGGGTGGGTCCGAGATAGCTGCTGTTCACGCCCCACGTCCGGGTGTCGGGGCCGTGCCCGAGGTCGGTCGTGCCGCGCTGCATGGTCAGGTCGAACACGCGCGTGCCGTCGGCGTCGACGGTGCCCGACTCCACGGGAGGGATGCGCAGGGCGGTGTCGAAGTCGACGCGTCCGGTGGTGTCGAGCGCGCGCGTGGTCCACGCGTGGACGGCCAGGCCACCGATGACCGCCACGAACGCGATGAAGAGCACGAAGGGTATGGCGAGCAGACGCACCAGGATTTTCACGACATCCATGCTCGTTCTCCCGCACCGTCGGCACATCCGGCGTGGCACCGGATTTCGTGGTGGGGGAGAACCCTGACGGAACCTCAGGAAACGCTGTGCAGTCGTGCCGCCTGCCGCACTAGATGGTCGCGTTCGGGGATGCTGGTCGCCAGGTGCGCGGCCTCCGCATAGAGCCGGGCCGCCGTCGCGGTGTCGCCGGCGCGTTCGTGGAGATACGCCGCGGCCGCCGTGTACCGGGGCAGGCTGGGGTCGAGCTCGGCCATCGCTGCGAGACCGGCGTGGGGTCCGTCGGCCTCACCGACCGCGACGGCACGGTTGAGGCGGGCCACCGGGTTGTCGGTGAACCGCAGGAGCTCGTCGTACCACTCGACGATCTGCATCCAGTCGGTCTCCTCCGCGGTACGCGCGTCGGCATGCAGGGCGGCGACGGCGGCCTGCGCCTGGAACTCGCCGAGCCGGTCGCGGGCGAGCGCGGCCTGCAGGATCTCCACGCCCTCCGAGATCATGCGCGTGTCCCACAGGCTGCGGTCCTGTTCGGCGAGAGGGACGAGACTGTCGTCCGGCCGGATGCGCGCCGCTCGCCGGGCGTGGTGGAGCAGCATCAGCGCGAGCAGACCCGACACCTCCGGGTGGTCGATCACCGCTGCCAGCCGGCGCGTGAGCCGGACGGCCTCGGTGGCCAGGTCGACGTCACCCGAATAACCTTCGTTGAACACGAGATAGAGCACCCGCAGCACCGTCGCGACATCGCCGGGCCGATCCAGCCGGACGTCCGCGATCGTGCGCTTGGCCCGGCTGATGCGTTGGGCCATCGTCGCCTCCGGGACGAGATAGGCCTGCGCGATCTGCCGGGTCGTCAACCCGCCGACGGCACGCAGGGTCAGCGAGACCGCCGACCCGGGCGTGAGCGACGGGTGGGCACACAGGAAGTACAACGCGAGCGTGTCGTCCACCGGTGTGCGCGGACCGGGCCGGGGCTCGGCGTCGACGAGGATCTCGCGGCGTCGACGGGACGCGTCGGCGCGCACGGTGTCGAGGAATCTGCGCCACGCCACCGCAACCAGCCAGCCCTTCGGGTCGCGCGGCGGATCCTCCGGCCACACCCGCAGGGCTTCGACGAGCGCGTCCTGCACGGCATCCTCGGCCGACGCGAAATCCGCTCCGCGGCGAACGAGGATGCCGATCACCGTGGGGACGAGCGTGCGCAGCAACGCCTCGTCCACGTCTACTCCGTGACGGTCGGCGGCTCGGACATGAACGGGCGCACCTCGAGCCATTCGTGGATCGGTTTCCCACCGGCTCCCGGCGCGGCCGACAGTTCGCCGGCCAGTTCCAGTGCCCGGTCGTAGCCGTCGACGTCGATCACCATCCACCCGGCGATGAGATCCTTCGTCTCCGGGAACGGTCCGTCGGTGACCGGGGGACGTCCCTCGCCGTCGTAGCGGACGAAGGTGCCCTCCGGGGAGAGCGCCTGCGCGTCGACGAACTCGCCGGTGCTCTCGAGGCGGGCGGCGAAATCCTGCATGTACCGGATGTGGGCCGACACCTCCTCCGGCTCCCACTGATCCATGGGTACGTCGTTCACCGCTGCCGGGGCGCCGCGGTAATGCTTGAGCAGCAGGTACTTGGCCATGATGTTCTCCTCCGTGCGGTACGGCCCATTGTGGCCGCGTTCATGGAGGAGACGGAGCCGCTTCCGGATTCTCGACATCCCTCCGCGAACGATTCGAGGTTAGGGTCGCGGCATGCGTATTCATCTCGGACCGGGCCACGACGAACACCTCGCCGCCGCGATCGTCTCCGGCGGTGGAACCCTCTCCGAACTGGGCGAGGCCGATGCCCTGGTGTGGGACGGCAGCGCCGAGGAGTTCCCGGATCTGCCCGACCGGGTGCGCTGGGTGCAGCTCACCTACGCGGGTATCGAGCCGTTCTTCCGGGCGGGCGTGATCGACGACCGCCGGCTGTGGGCGAATGCGTCCGGTGTGTACGCCGACAATGTGGCCGAGTACGCGGTGGGAGCGCTGCTCGTGGGGTTGCGGCAGTTCCACGCCTCGGTTGCCGCGAAGCGGTGGACCAAGGATGTTCTCGACCCGCGGGTGCGGACCCTCCACGGCTCGACCGTGGCCATCGTCGGATGCGGCGGTATCGGCCGGGCGATGATCCCGCGTCTGCATGCCCTCGGCGCGTCCGTCGTCGCGGTCAATCGTTCGGGCCGACCCGTCGACGGTGCGAAGGTCACGTTGCCGGCC
>NZ_AJVB01000406.1:0-3547 GCF_000278445.1 Rhodococcus sp. R1101 | reverse complement strand
AAGCTTCCGATGGGCGCGATCACTGCGTTCCTGGGGTTGTTGTTGCTGCGCGGCCAGTTCGTCCCGGGACTCGGCGCACTGGACACCTCGGCGCAGATCGTCGCCTGGGCGCTGGTATTCGGCTACGGGCAGCAACTGTTCACGAGACTCGTCGACCAGCAGGGGCAAGTCGTACTCGAGACCGTGCGTGGTGCCGACAAACGAGAAACCGGAACGAGTTCGGACTGAGATCATGACTTCGAAGGACGGGCAGACGACAGAGTCGATCACGGTCACCGGGTTCACGGCAACCGAACTGGCCGGTGGGGACAGGCATCGGCCACCGACCGACAAGGAACACGTCGATGCCCGGACCAGACATACAAGTGCGTGCTGGGAAGTGGGATTCGGGCGAAATACCGCAACCGTTCCGGGACATCTCGTACGCTGCACGCCGGAAGCGACGAGGGGGTGACGTGGACGACGCGCAACAGGGGTACTGGAACAGGCGGCGTTTTCTCGCCGGAATGGCCACGACCATGGCGGCCCTGGTCGGCACCGCAGGGGTGTTCGCGCGGGAGTCGGACGCGAGTCCGCTGAGCGAGACGCCTCCGGTGCGCGACACGATCAACGGAGTGCTCGCGTTCGTCGTACCCGGCAACGACCTGTACTCGCACCAGCAGGGCGTGTGGACCGACAGGCCCGGTGGCGTCACCGTCGGCACGGCGGAATCCCTCGAGCGAACTTTGGACCAGGCGTCGCCGATGCCGCTGCTCGGCCCCGAGGCGGGCAACCTGCCCGGCGCCGCGGCGATCGCGGTGCTGCTCAACACCTTCGGTGTCACCGCCGACCCGCGTTCGGTGAGTGGGCCGTTCGCGGCGCCCTTCGCGAACCTGAGTCACGCCGCGAAAGCGCAGGTCTTGGAATGGCTCGACACCGACCCGCGTTTCGAAGGTCTGGTGCTGAAGTTCATGGTCAACGCGATCCCCACCCTGGCGGCCTTCGCGGCCTTCGCGGAGGTCTCCGCTTACGACCGCGCGCGCCGGCAGATCACGGGACGCCCGGTCGGTTGGGAGCTGAGCCGCTATGCCGGACCGAGCGACGGGTGGGACGAGTTCCTGGGCTACTACGGCGGAATCGACGAGGTGGGGGACAGATGACCGACGTCATCGTCATCGGGGCCGGTGGCGGCGGACCCGTCGTGGCCAAGGAGCTCGCGGCGCGCGGCCTCGACGTGCTCGTTCTCGAGGCAGGACCTCGCTTCGCCGACCCGGAGAACGAGTGGACCCACTTCGAGGACGACATCAACAATCCGATCACCGGGATGTTCCGCCACGGGCCGGGAGACCGCTCGGGCACGCCGTGGCTGCGTGATCTGCCTCAGAACTCGTTCGTGTGGCAGGTGTCCGGCGTGGGGGGCACCACGCTCCACTTCTTCGGTAACTCACCGCGGGCGGCACCCGGCGCGTTCTCCGGATACGACGGCGCCGACCGCGACATGTACGACACGGCGCACCTGTTCCCCTTCGGCTACGACGATCTGCGTCCCTACTACGAGTGGGTGGAGGCCACGTTGCCCGTGCAGACCGCACCGATGGGTGCCAAGGAGCAATTGTTCCTGCGGGGCGCAGCCGCCATGGGTCTGCCGCACCAGACCTCGCTCGACACCACCGGGGCAGCCCACCGCGCCCAGCAGAACGCGATCCTCCAACCCGGTGGCACCGCCGGCCGCACCCGCGACCGCGCGCGTCTGCACCATCCCGAAGCGCGGGGTTGCACGATGTGCGGGCACTGTTATCAGGGTTGTTTCCTGCCGCTGGGGGCGCCGCGGAATCTCAAGGCCAAACGGTCCACCGACAACTCGTACGTCCCGATGATGCTCACCGCAGACGCGTGGTCATCCCCGGGGCGTGCCGTCACCCTGATCGCCGATGCGGTGGTCTCCGAGATTCTCGTCGACGAGGTGAACGGGGAGACCGTGGCACGCGGCGTGCGGTTCACGACAGCGGGGGAGGAGCACGAGGCGACCGCCCCGGTGGTGGTGCTGGCGGCCGGGTGCATCGAGAGCCCGCGATTGTGGCTGAACTCGACGCTGCCGAATCCGAACGGTTGGGTCGGCCGCGGTCTCACCGACCACCACATGGACGCGGTCTTCGGCGTCTTCGACGAGTACACCGGACAGACGCGCGGACCGGGTTCCAACGCTCGCGTCGATCTGCCCGGCTACGGCGGGATCGAGCAGGTCGGTCTGCCCCCGGCGTTGATCGCGTATGCGCTGAACTTCAGCGACTCCGGCATCCACGGGTACGGACGTGCCGGCGGTGTCGTCGATTCCGCGGGGGCCGACAGTATGGGGCGGCTCGTCGGACGCGACCTGCTCGACACGATGGCGGACGCCGACCGCGTCCTCGCGGCGCTCGTCATCTCGGACGACGACGTCGAACCTGACAACCGCGTGACGCTCTCACCGATCCTGTATCCGGACGAAGGAGGTCCGGCGCCGCGGGTGACCGTGCGGCATCGTCGGCGCTCGGCTCGTACCCGCCGCAATCGTGACTACGCAACCCGCAAGGCCGTCGAATTGATGAGGGCGGCGGGCGCGAAGAGGGTGCATCGCTGCGATTGGCCGCCGCTGATCCTGCACTCGCAGTCGAGCATGAGGATGGGGGTGAGCGACCGGGATTCGGTGCTCGATGCGGACGCCGAAGCGCGGTGGGTGAAAAGGCTGTTCGTCGCCGACAATTCGGCGCTCGCCAACAGTCTGGGAGGTCCGAACCCGACGTTGACGACGCAGGCGCTCGCCACCCGCACAGCCGAGAAGATCTTCGCGAAGTACTTCGGTGGCGATCCCTGGGTGGCACGTGAGAACCCCGTGTCGTCGATCGACGACCGCGTCACCGCCGCGGTGATCGAACGGGGTATCTGACCGCTCGCTCCCGAATCCGAACGGTCGATTTCGTTCCGAATGGAACCGTCGGGCGCCCCGGCGCGTCGAACGAGACAGAGGGCCGTGACGACAACGGTCCACGACGGGAGGAGTTCACCGGCATGGACCCACGAACGGTGCGATGTGTCCCGGGCCGATCACCACTGCGAATACTACGGTCGACGGCAGGTCCGCGGTTGTCGATTCGGATGCGTTGTGTGCGAAGCGGTCTCGACGACCGCAGCGGTGGCCACTCCGCAGGGGATCGTCGCACGGAGACGGACGAGTCCGACGGCCCCGACTTCGACGGCGCCGGCGCGTGAGCGCCGAGTCGCCGATCGTGGCCACACGATGCAGGCAGCGATCTCGGCAGTACTCGGCTCGATCATGACGCCGGAAGTTGCGCGGCGGCCTCCGGATCGAGGAACCACACGGTGCGTTCGGTGCCACGGGCGCCCGCCGAGGGGAAATCCTCCGGTGCGGCACCGGCCACGGCCGCCGCGACGGCCTCGGCCTTGGCGGAGCCGGTGACCAGCAGCCATACCTGGCGCGCCCGTTGTACGGCGGGCAGCGTCAACGTCACCCGCGCCGGCGGCGGCTTCGGTGAATCGTCGACACCCACCACGAAGCGCTCGGACTCGC
>NZ_AJVB01000405.1:0-3555 GCF_000278445.1 Rhodococcus sp. R1101 | reverse complement strand
GCCGGACGCACTTCCGGGCCTGCGACTCGATGTGGACACACCGGACGATCTTGCCGCCGCAGTGCAGCTCGGCGTCGGGCCGGCCACCGCGGCCGTGCTGGACGGCCTCGAATTCCCTCGTCGTCACCGATGCGACAGCGCTGCGAGGAGCCGTGGCTCTGCCACAATGAACAGGTGACCAACGGCGATTCCCCCGAACCCACGAGTTCCGAGAACGCGGCTCCGTCCGGCGTCGCACGATCTTCCGGTCGTGTGGCCACCGCCACCAGCGCGCCTCCGGCCGCGACCGGCCTGCAGTCGACGACCGATCACGACAACACGCTTCCCGTCGACCGCTATCTCAACCGGGAACAGAGCTGGCTCGATTTCAACGCCCGCGTGCTCGCGCTCGCGGAGGACACCTCGCAGCCGTTGCTCGAACGCGCAAAGTTCCTCGCGATCTTCGCGTCGAATCTCGACGAGTTCTACATGGTGCGGGTCGCCGGTCTCAAACGGCGCGCCGAGACGGGACTGTCGGTCCGGTCGGCCGACGGGCTGTCTCCCCGCGCTCAGCTCGCCCTCATCGCCTCGAGCACGCGAGAACTTGCCGGGCGCCAGGCACAGGTCTTCCTCGATTCGGTGCTGCCCGCTCTGGCAGCCGAAGGGATCTCGATCATCCGGTGGTCGGATCTGACGCCGACCGAACGCGACCGTCTGACACAGTATTTCGCCGAGCAGGTCTTCCCCGTGCTGACACCGCTCGCGGTCGATCCCGCCCACCCCTTCCCCTACATCAGCGGCCTGTCCCTCAACCTCGCTGTCACCGTCAAGGATTCGCAGTCCTCGGGGGAGCACTTCGCGCGCGTGAAGGTGCCCGACAACGTCGATCGCTTCGTGCGGGTCGATCGGGCGGGTTCGTCGCACGGGCTGCCGGCCTTCCTCCCCCTCGAGGAGCTGATCGCCGCCCACCTCGACGTCCTGTTCCCCGGCATGGAGATCGTCGAGCACCACGCCTTCCGCGTCACCCGCAACGCCGACTTCGAGGTCGAGGAGGACCGTGACGAGGATCTCCTCCAGGCCCTCGAACGCGAACTCGCCCGGCGCCGCTTCGGTTCTCCCGTGCGACTCGAGGTGTCGGACGACATGACCGAGCACATGCTCGAACTCCTGCTGCGTGAGCTCGACGTCGACCGGGTCGACGTCGTCCAGCTGCCGGGTCTGCTCGACCTGTCGTCGCTGTGGCAGGTGCACGCCGTCGACCGTCCGGATCTGAAGGATGCGCCCTTCGTGCCGGCGACCCATCCCGCGTTCGGTGAGCGCGAGACCCCGAAGAGCGTGTTCTCGACTCTCCGCGAAGGCGACATCCTCGTCCACCATCCGTACGACTCGTTCTCCACGAGCGTCCAGCGGTTCATCGAGCAGGCCGCGGCCGACAGCCAGGTGCTCGCGATCAAGCAGACGCTGTACCGGACGTCGGGCGACTCCCCCATCGTCAACGCCCTGATCGCCGCGGCCGAGGCCGGCAAACAGGTCGTCGCGCTGGTGGAGATCAAGGCCCGCTTCGACGAGCAGGCCAACATCAAGTGGGCCCGCAAGCTCGAACAGGCCGGTGTCCACGTCGTATACGGACTCGTCGGTCTCAAGACCCACTGCAAGACCTGTCTGGTCGTGCGACGCGAGGGGTCGACGATCCGCCGCTACTGCCATATCGGCACAGGCAACTACAACCCGAAGACCGCCCGCCTGTACGAAGACGTCGGCCTGCTCACGTCCTCCCCCGAGATCGGCGCCGACCTGACCGACCTGTTCAACACCCTCACCGGATACTCCCGAAAGGCCCAGTACCGCAATCTGCTCGTCGCACCGCACGGGGTCCGCAAGGGCATCGTCCAGCGCGTCGAGCGTGAGATCGAGCACCACAACGCCGGTCGTCCCAGCGGAATCCGGCTCAAGGCCAACGCGCTCGTCGACGAGCAGGTGATCGACGCGCTCTACCGCGCATCCCGCGCGGGGGTCCGGGTGGAGGTGGTCGTGCGCGGGATCTGTGCGCTCAAGCCCGGGGTGCCCGGTTTGAGCGAGAACATCACGGTGCGATCGATTCTGGGCCGTTTCCTCGAGCACTCGCGACTGTTCCATTTCCGCGGCAGCGACGAGTACTGGATCGGCAGCGCCGACATGATGCACCGGAATCTCGACCGTCGGGTCGAAGTGATGGTGCAGGTGAAGAACACCCGGCTCGCAACGCAGTTGGACGGCATTTTCGATTCTGCGTTGGATCCGGCGACACGCTGCTGGATTCTCGAGGGCGACGGCACCTGGACGGCGTCGCCCGAGCCGGGCACAGCTGCCCGCGACCACCAGGTCGAACTCATGCGTAGCCGCTCGTCCTGAGGTGGAGGAAACGTTGACCGAATCACGCGACAAGCCCGTGAAGGCCAACATCTTCGCGGCGGGTGCGGTTTTGTGGCGGGGCGCCGCCGAGAACGCTCCGTACGATGCGGAGGTCGCCCTCGTACACCGTCCCCGTTACGACGACTGGTCCTTCCCGAAGGGCAAACTCGACGTGGGCGAGACCGCCGTGGTCGCCGCAGTGCGGGAGATCGAAGAGGAGACCGGGTTCCGCGCCGCACTCGGACGCAGCCTAGGCAAAGTGGTCTACCCGGTTCCGGGGCACCGCAAACTCAAGAGGGTCGACTACTGGGCCGCACGCACCGTCGACGGGCAGTTCACGCCCAACGACGAGGTGGACGAATTGCGTTGGGTGACCCCCGGAGACGCTTTCGATCTACTGTCGTACCCGATGGACCGCAGTGTCCTGCGCCGATTCCGTCGCGTGCCACTCGACACCACCACCGCACTGATCGTCCGCCACGCCAAGGCCGGAAGTCGTAAGAAGTACAAGGGCGACGACCGCTACCGTCCCCTCGACGCGTCCGGACGGGCCCAGGCCGCCGCTCTCGTTCCGCAACTGACGGCGTTCGGCGGCGATCGGGTGGTATCGGCCGATCGCACACGGTGCACCGCGACGGTCGAACCGTTCGCCTCCCTGCACGGGCTCGAGGTCTCGCTCGAACCGTCCTTGTCCGAAGAGGAGTACCGCGCCGACCCGGACCGCGGCCGCAAGCGGGCGCTGGAGATCGCGTCCGGTCCCGGTACACCCGTGATCTGTAGTCAGGGCAAGGTGATCCCTCCACTGCTCGAGTGGTGGGCGGAGCGCGACGGTCTCGTGCTGCCTCCGGCACGGAATCGGAAGGCGAGCATGTGGGTGTTGTCTCTGCGCGGTGATCGCCTGGTCGCGGCAGACCACATCGACAGTCCTCTTCCCATCGGTCGCCCCACCGTGGACGACGAGAGTATCTGACCCGTAACGCGCGACGGCGGCCACCGGATGTCCGGTGGCCGCCGTCGCCGCACCTGTGCTGCCCGCACGTGTGCGGGCAGCATCGAGGGTGACTTCTACTTCTTGGTGCTCTTGCGAGCCGTGGTCTTCTTCGCCGGGGTCTTCTTCGCCGCGGTGGTCTTCTTCGCCGCGGTCGACTTGGTGGCGGTGGTCTTCTTCGCCGGGTCGACTTCGGT
>NZ_AJVB01000404.1:0-3559 GCF_000278445.1 Rhodococcus sp. R1101 | reverse complement strand
CGCGGCGGAGACGGCGGGCGATCGAACCGAGGTCCACTTCGGCCTCGACGACCACCCGTCCGGCGACGATGTGCAATCCCCCGGCGAAGCGCAGGAGGGCGGACACCTCGGCCTTGCGGTTGCTGATCCTGGTGACCGACAACCTGCTCAGCTCGTCCTTGACCTCCGCTGTCATTGCCACGAGACGCTCTCCCTCCCGTCCCCGCGTGTGGCACGGTTTCCACGGCGCGAGGACAGACATGTTTCCAGTGCCCCTGCCAACTTGGCGGGGTCGTGTCGATGCGTACCGGTCTCCGCGACGTCGACGAACGAGACGTCCGCGCCGAATCGGGCCGCGGACCGGCTCAGGTGCTCGCGCTCGCGTCCTTCCGGTACCGAGGCAGCATCCACGACGACGTGGTCGACACGGAAATCGGGTGCGTGCTGGGCGAGAACGTGCAGGTGACGCTCGGCGGAGAATCCCGCGGTCTCCCCCGGCTCCGCCGCGAGGTTGAGCACGAGGACCTTGAGTGCCTTCGTGTGGACCAGCGCCTCGTGCAGGTCCGGGACGAGTACGTGCGGGATGACGCTCGAGAACCAGGATCCGGGGCCGAGCACCACGAGGTCGGCCTCGCAGACCGCGTCGAGCGCGGACGGGCAGGCCGGCGGATCGGCGGGGATCAGGCGGACCCTGCGCACCTTGCCGGGGGTGGTCGCCACCGCGACCTGCCCACGGATGCACCGGCTCACCCGCGGGTCGGATTCGAGTCCCGACACGTCGGCCTCGATGTCGAGCGGGATCGGCGACATGGGCAGGACACGGCCGCGCACGTCGAGGACGCGGGCGAGCATGTCGAGCGCGGTGACGGTGTCGCCCGCCACCTCGGCGAGCCCGGCGAGGATCAGGTTGCCGACGGAATGCCCGGCGAGCGCACCCGTCCCCCCGAAACGGTGCTGCACGGTCTCGGTCCACACCCGGACCTCGTCGTCCGGACCGGCGAGCGCGGCGAGGGCCATGCGCAGATCACCGGGTGGGACGACGCCGAGTTCGGCGCGCAGCCGCCCGGAGGATCCACCGTCGTCGGCGACGGTCACCACGGCGGTGACCCGCTCGGTGAGACGCCGTACGGCGCTGAGGGTCGCGTACAGGCCGTGTCCGCCACCGAGAGCCGTGATCGCAGGTCCGGGTATCGCCTCGTCGGAGTTCGAAACCTCGTCGGGGTTCGGAGCCTCGTCGGAGTTCACTCGCGCCCCAGATCCCGGTGCACCACGTTCACCGTGAGATCCGGTGCCTGCTCGAGGCGTGCGGCGAGGGCCTCTGCCATCGCCACGCTCCGGTGTTTCCCTCCCGTGCAGCCCACTGCGATCGTCATGTAACGCTTCCCCTCCCGGCGGTAACCGGCCGTCGTCAGATCGAGCAGCCGGTGATAGGTGGCGAGATAGTCCTCGGCACCGTCGCGGGACAGTACATAGTCGCGCACCGCGGGCTCCTGCCCGGTGTGCGGTCGCAGTTCGGCGATCCAGTGGGGGTTCGGCAGGAACCGCACGTCGCACACGACGTCGGAGTCCATGGGCAGGCCGTACTTGAAGCCGAACGACTCCACGGTCACCCGGATGGTGTCGGACGCGGCGTCGCCGAAGGCCGCTTCGATCTTGCGGCGCAGATCGGGCCCGGACAGGGCGGACGTGTCGATCACGAGGTCGGCGGCGGCCTTGACGGGAGCGAGTTGCCCGCGTTCGACGGCGATACCGTCGGTGAGCGTGCGGTCGGCCGTGTCGGACTGCAGCGGATGACTGCGGCGCACCTGTTCGAACCGCCGGACGAGCACCGAGTCGGCTGCTTCGAGGAACAGCACACGGGTGTTGACCGGGCGGGCCGCGAGGTCGGTGACGACACGTTCGAGGTCGCCGGTGAACAGCCGGCTGCGCACATCCATCACCACGGCGAGACGTTGCAGGGGAGGTTCGGCCTGCACCGCGAGATCGATCATGGACAGCATCAGCTGGGGCGGAAGGTTCTCCGCCACGTACCACCCGAGATCCTCGAGTGCGGTCGCCGCGGTACTCAGTCCTGCCCCGGACAGGCCGGTGACGACGATGACCTCGGCCTGTGCCGGCCTCTCACCGTCGACTCCCGACTCCGAACCGTCCGCCGTTCCCGGGATCCGATTCACTTCGGTCACTGTTCCGACTCCGCTCGTACACCCGACACGCCGACGGAGCCATCATCGCCTACCGGCGTGTCGCCCGCATCCGCGACCGCCGGCGCGTCGGTACCGTCCTGCCGTGGTGCGGCCGGTGGCGGCGTGTCGTCCCGCAGCGCTTCGAGCACGGCACGCGCGGTGGCCTGCCCGATGCCGGGTACCGCGGTGATCTCCTCGACGCTCGCCTCCCGCAACCGTGCAACGGACCCGAAATGGGTGACCAGGGCCTTGCGCCGGGTGTCGCCGAGGCCACGAACCCCGTCGAGGGCGGACGCCGTCATCCGCTTGGACCGCTTGCTCCTGTGGTAGCCGATGGCGAAACGGTGCGCTTCGTCGCGGATGCGCTGCAGCAGGAACAGCGACTCGCTGGTGCGCGGAAGGATCACCGGATCCTCCTCTCCCGGCACCCACACCTCTTCGAGACGCTTCGCGAGTCCGACGACGGCGACATCGGTGATGCCGAGTTCGTCGAGGACCTCCGCCGCGGCCGCGACCTGCGGTGCACCACCGTCGACGACGAACAGGTTCGGCGGATAGGCGAACCGCCGGGGGCGGCCCGTCGCCGGGTCCAGTGCTGCCTCGGGCGCGAGATCCCCACCGTTGCCATCGTCGGACGCGGGTTCGGCCGCATCCGTCTGTCGCGCCACGTCGCGGTTGTGACGGAGGAATCGTCGACGCGTCACCTCCGCGATCGAGGCGACGTCGTCGCTGCGCCCGTCTCCGGCCGCCTCCTTGATGGCGTAGTGCCGGTAGTCGGACTTGCGCGGCAACCCGTCCTCGAACACCACCAGCGAGGCGACGACCATCGGTGCCTTGCACGTGGCTGATGTCGACACATTCGATGCGCAGCGGAGCCGAGTCGAGGTCGAGGGCGTCCTGGATGCCCTGCAAGGCCGCCGAGCGAGCATTGAAGTCGCCGGCGCGCCGCAGCTTGTGCTGGGCGAGGGCTTCCTTGGCGTTGCGCTCGACGGTGTCGGCCAGGGCCTTCTTGTCGCCGCGCTGCGGGATGCGCAGGCGCACGGGACCACCCCGCAGGCGCCCGAGCCAGCGGCTCATCTCGTCCGGATCCGGCGGCAGAGCGGGGACGAGCACCTCGCGCGGCACGGCGCTGGTCGCGTCGGTGTCGCCGCTGTCGAGCGCGGCCTCCTCACCGTAGAACTGGGTGAGGAACTGCTCGACGAGCAGGGAGAGCTCTTCGGCGTCGTCCGTTCCCTCGACAGCCTCGACGCCCTCGACGTCGCGGTCCTCGGGACGATCGAGCACGTCACCGGACTTCTCGACGACCCAGCCACGCTGACCGCGCACGCGCCCGCCACGCACGTGGAAGACCTGCACGGCCACCTCGAGGTCGTCACCTGCGAAGGCCACGAGGTCGG
>NZ_AJVB01000403.1:0-3571 GCF_000278445.1 Rhodococcus sp. R1101 | reverse complement strand
CGTTCCTGCCGGCGCCACGTCCACGGCAGCAGCGCACCGGCCATGCGCTCCCCGGTCTGGTGCCGGGCGCCGAGGCGGACGTTGTCGAGGACGGTCATCTTCGACAGTGCCTTGGTGAGCTGGAAGGTGCGCACGATCCCGCGGCGTGCCACCTGATGGGGGTGGAGTCGGCCGAGCGGGACGCCGTCCATCGCCCACGTGCCGGTGTCGGGCCGGTCGAAGCCGGTGAGGAGATTGAACAGAGTGGTCTTGCCGGCGCCGTTCGGGCCGATCAGGCCGGTGATGCAGGAGCGCTGGATCTCGAGATGGCCGACATCCACGGCCGTGAGGCCCCCGAAGGTGCGGCGCAGGTCGTCGACGACGAGGATCGGGTCGGGCTTGGCGACGCCGGGCGTGCGGGAGACGCCGGCGAACAGGACGGCGCGTTCGTCCGCGCCGAGTACCGTCCGGGACGGCTGCGGGTCGGGTCGGATCGTGTCAGGCATCGAGTTGCACCTTCCGCTTGCTTCCCAGGATGCCTTGTGGCCGGAAGACCATCATCACCGCGATGAGAACGCCGAGCAGTACGTACCGCATCGCGCCGACCTGCTGTTCGGTGAGGGGAAGCAGCGGGTCGGGTCCGGCGATCGCCTGTCGCAGGAAGGCGTCCGGGAGGGTGAGCAGGAACCAGAACACCATCGCACCGAGGACCGGTCCGAAGACCGTTCCCGCCCCGCCGAGGATGAGTGCGCCGAATGCGAAGAAGGTCTGTGCCGTCGAGTAGAAGTCGGGGTTGATCGACTTGGTCTGCAGCGCGTTGAAGATTCCGCCGAGGCCGCCGATCATGCCGCCGAGCACGAGGGCCTGCATCTTGTAGGCGAAGACGTTCTTGCCGAGTGCGCGGGCCGCGTCCTCGTCTTCGCGCACCGCTTCGAGGACCCGTCCCCACGGACTGTGGGAGAGGAGGTGGACCAGACCGCACAGCAGCAGCACGAGCGTCCACCCGACGACCATCGCCCACAGGTCGTCGCCGTAGAACCGCATACCGAGCAGGTTGTACTGGCGACTCGAATCGAACGGGCTCAGGGAGGTGAACGGCTCGGCGAATCCCCACAGGCCGCGGGTGGAGCCGGTCACCGAGTCGGACGCGGTGGAGCGGAACATCAGGCGCAGGATCTCCGCCGCGGCGATCGTGGCGACGGCGAGATAGTCGGCGCGCAATCGCAGGGTGGGGATACCGAGGACCAGGGCGAGCAGACCTGCCAGGGCGAGGCCTACGAGGATGCCCACCCACAACGGCTGGTCGTAGGTGACGGTCATGATGCCCACGCCGTAACCGCCCAGCAGTGCGAAGCCGATCTGCCCGAAGTTCAGCAGGCCGGCGTAGCCGTAGTGCAGGTTCAGCCCGATCGCGAGCAGAGCGTAGAAGATCGCCGACGGGCCGATGAGCTGGGCGAAGGAAACCTGGAGTACCGCAACGATATCCATGGGTCACCCGATCCTTGTCCGACTGCCGAGGATGCCCTGGGGGCGGATGACCAGGATGACGATGAGGACGAGCAGGCCGCCGATGTACTTCAGGTCCGGATTGATCACGAGGGTGGACAGCTGGACGAGCAGGCCCACCACGACGCATCCGACCAGCGCGCCGTAGGCGGTACCGAGACCGCCGAGGATGATGCCGGCGAACATCAGCAGCAGCAGCTTGAAGCCCATCTCCCACTGCACGCGCCCGCCGAGCTCCGACAGGCCGAAGAGCACACCGCCGAGTGCGGCGAGCCCGCCGCCGAGCCCCCACACGAAACGGATGACGTGTTCGACGTCGATCCCCGACGACGCCGCGAGGTCGCGGTTGTCGGCCACGGCGCGCATGGCCTTGCCGATCCGGGTGCGCTGCAGCAGCAGTGCCACCCCGACGAGCACCACCAGGCTGATCACGATGCACGCGAGGTTGACCGGTGTGATCGCGATCGGCCCCCACACCAGCTGTTGCTGGGCCTGGTAGTCGTCGAACGCCTGTGTACGGTCGGAGAAGAAGGCCAGGATGAGATAGCGCAACGAGATCGCGAGCCCGATCGACACCACCAGCTGCGCGATCAGGCCGGTGTGGCGCCGCCGGAGCGGAGCCCAGATCAGCGTGTTGTTGAGCAGGCCGATGACGATGCCGACGATCACCGCCAGGATCGTGGCCGGTATCAACCGGATGCCGAGCGTGACATTGAAGATCCACGCCGCGACCGCCCCGAGGGTCACCAATTCTCCGTGGGCGAAGTTCGTCAGGCCCGTGGTGCCGAAGATGAGGCTCAGGCCCACCCCGGCGATGGCGATGACCAAGCCGAAACGCAGACCGTCGACGATCGTGCGGATCAGTGTCTCGCTCCAGGCCACCGTCGAGCCGGTGCGGGCCTCGCCGAACGAGAAGATCACCGTGTTCGCCTGTCCCGGCGCCACTTCACGGGTGACGGAGGTCTGGACGGTGACGTCGTCGGGCAGACTCCCGGTGTCGACCTCGAAGACGTAGGTGCCGGGTGGGACGCTGAGTTCCCAGCGTCCGCCGTCGGCCGACTCGGCTTCCGCGACCACCTCGCCGCCAGTCGTCGTCGCACGGACGACGACGCCGTCGAGACGTTCACCGGCGTTGTTCAGCGTGCCGCGGACGGTCACCCCTCGCCGCGGGCGTCCTCGTCGGGGGACGGCCGGTGCCGTGGTCGCGGGCGGGGAGGGTGGATCCGGTGGATCCTGCGCGGAGGAGAATCCGGCGCCGAGAAGAACGAACAGGACACCCGTGAGCGTGACGAGTACGGCGCGAACCGATCGGCGGAGTGTCGACGTCGGTGGTCGCCGACATCCCGAGGTTGGGGCCACGCGGGTCCTCCCGGTCGGTGCGCTGTCATCGAGCGCGGCGCCGCGCCCGAGGCGTCATCCGAACAGGGATGACGCCGGACTACGGTGTCGTGAGAGGGGACTCTAGCGGCTGCGACGCGGCTCGAGGGAAAAATTGGATCACCCGGACGTTTCGGTCTCGTTTCTTCGGTTCACGAGCGTTCGTAGATACCGGCGGGAAGCAGGTCGGGCGGTGTGGCCGACGCTGTCGCCCTCGGTCCCTAGACTGGCACGCGTGACCCGTGCATCCACTTCCGCGACGTCCATCGCGGCCACCGACGACCGCCCGACCCTGCTGCTCCTCGACGGCCACTCGCTCGCGTTCCGCGCGTTCTACGCGCTGCCCGCCGAGAACTTCAAGACCCACAGCGGGCAGACCACGAACGCGGTCTACGGGTTCACCTCCATGCTCATCAACCTGCTGCGCGACGAACAGCCCACGCACGTCGCGGCGGCATTCGACGTCAGCCGCAAGACCTTCCGCGCCGAACTGTTCGCTGCCTACAAAGCTCAGCGCAGCGCCGCGCCCGACGACTTCAAGGGCCAGATCGACCTCACCAAGGACGTCCTCGGGGCGATGGGGATCCCGGTGATGGCGATCGAGGGTTACGAGGCCGACGACATCATCGCCACGCTCGCCACACAGGCGCATGCGCGGGGCTTCAAGGTGCTCGTGGTGACGGGCGACCGCGACGCGCTCCAGCTCGTC
>NZ_AJVB01000402.1:0-3571 GCF_000278445.1 Rhodococcus sp. R1101 | reverse complement strand
GCACGGACACCGGGTGATCGCTGCCGACGCCGACATTTCCGACCATGAGCTGGCGGGTCTTGCGCCGGGGTGCGAGGACCGCAGGAATTTCGGGCATGCCCAATCCGACGGGGCTGGTCACAGTTCGCCTTCTTTCGTCGCTACTCGGCAAGTCTACCGGCGCAGATCAGAACAGCTTGATGGGGTTGACGATGTCTGCTGTGAGTGTGAGCACCATGTATGCCCCACCGATGACCACCGCCACGTAGGTCAGCGGCAACAGTTTCATGTAGTCCACGGGCGGGCCGACGGGCAGCCCGCGCAGGCCGCGCAGCCAGTTGCGGGCCTTCTCGTAGATCGCGACGGCCATGTGCCCGCCGTCGAGCGGCAGCAGCGGGAGGAGGTTGAACGCACCGAGGAAGAAGTTCAGCTGTGCGAGCAACAGCACGAACGATTCCCAGATGCCGCGCTCGGCGAACTGGCCACCGATGACGCTGGCTCCGACGACGCTGACCGGGGTGTCGACCGCACGCCTCCCCCCCGGTGACGGCCGTCCACAGGTCGGCGACCTTGCTCGGCAGGCTCACGAGTGCCTCGGCGGTACGGGCCGCGAGGTAGCCGGTGAAGTCGAGGGTCGCAGGGATCGCCGAGAGCGGCGTGTACTCGATGATTCCCGGCTCACCACCGACACCGATCGCGCCGACCGTCCGGGAGACGGGTTCGGCGTCGGGTGACTCGCTCTCGTACACCCAGCGCTGGACCTGCTGCACCGTGACCGGCACGGTGAGGGTCTCGTCGCCGCGCTCGACGGTGAACGGCACTGTGCCCGACAACGGCTGCGTGGCCCGGACGAGGTCGTCGAACGTTTCGACGGGCTGCCCGTCCACCGCGACGATCACATCGCCCGGTGCGATGCCGGCCTGTTCGGCCGGACCGGGACCCGAACAGTCGGCCGGGGTGTAGTCGGGCGGGCCGTCCTGGGTCGGTGCGGCACAGCCGACGGTGCCCACCACTGCGCGGTTGTCGGTGTTGGGCAGTCCCGCGCTCGCGGCGAGGCCGTAGACGAGCACGATGCCGAGCAGGAAGTTCATCGCGATGCCACCCGACATCACGACCAGACGCTTCCACGTCTTCTGCTTGTACATCGCGCGGTCGACCTCGTCGGGCGCGAGCTCGTCCAGGGCCGTCATACCCGCGATGTCGCAGAACCCGCCGGCCGGAACGGCTTTGAGACCGTATTCGGTCTCCCCGCGGCGGAACGCGAACACACGGGGGCCGAAACCGATGTAGTACCGCCGGACCTTCATGCCCAGCTTCTGCGCCGTCCACATGTGGCCGGCCTCGTGCAGAGCGATCGAGATGGCGATGCCGAGGGCGAACACCACCACGCCCAGTGCGAACATCATGAGTGGCCGATCCTCCTATACGAGTGCGCGCGCCCGGTCGCGGGCCCAGCCGTCGGCGGCGAGCACGTCGTCCACGGTACTGGGTTCGGCGGACCACTCGTGCGCGTCGTTCAGCACGGCCTCGACGGTCTGCACGATCCGCGGGAACGACAGGGCGCCGGCGAGGAAGGCCTCCGCAGCGACCTCGTTGGCCGCGTTGTAGACGGCCGTGAGGCATCCGCCTCCGAGGCCTGCCTGGCGTGCGAGCCGCACCGCGGGGAAGACGTCGTCGTCGAGGGGTTCGAACTCCCAGGTCGACGCCGCCGAGAAGTCGAGCGCCGGTGCAGCGTGCGCGACGCGGTGCGGCCAGCCCAGAGCCAATGCGATCGGCAGCTTCATGGACGGCGGCGACGCCTGGGCGAGCGTGGAACCGTCGACGAAGGTGACCATCGAGTGCACGATCGACTGCGGGTGCACGGTCACGTCGATCCGGTCGTACTCCACGCCGAAGAGCAGGTGCGTCTCGATGAGTTCGAGTCCCTTGTTGACGAGCGTGGCCGAGTTGAGGGTGTTCATCGGTCCCATCGACCAGGTGGGGTGCGCACCGGCCTGCTCGGGTGTCACCGAGTCGAGGCGATGGGCCGTCCAGCCACGGAACGGTCCGCCCGAGGCGGTCAGGACCAGGCGCGCCACCTCGTCGCCGCTGCCGCCACGCAGGCACTGCGCCAGCGCGGAGTGTTCCGAGTCGACGGGAACGATCTGGCCCGGCCCCGCCGCCTTCGTGACGAGCGACCCGCCCGCGACCAGCGACTCCTTGTTCGCCAATGCGAGTCGCGCGCCGGTGCCGAGCGCGGCGAGGGTCGGTTCGAGACCGAGGGAGCCGACGAGGGCGTTGAGCACGACGTCCGCGCCGACCTCACGCACGAGTTCGGTGACGGCGGCCGGGCCGCTCCGGACCGGCAGGTCGAGCCGGGCGGCGGCGTCGGGATCTGCCACGGCGACCTCCCGTACGCCGGTCGCGCGGATCTGCTCGGCGAGCAGGTCGGTCCTGCCGCCGCCGGCGGCGAGACCGACGACTTCGAACTCGTCGGGATTGGCGGCGATCACGTCGAGTGCCTGGGTACCGATGGAACCGGTGCTGCCCAGCAGGAGCACCCGGGTGCGGGAAGAAGATCGAGTGTCGGCCACGCGAGCATTGTTCCCCACGCACCTGAACAGTTCCTGAACCGCCCGGCCTCCACCCACCGGGAGGCGCCACACGCATGCCCCGCTTCGTACGACAGGGGGTCGTATGTCACGATAAGCAGCAACAGAAGCATCTGGTGAGCAGGAGGAAGCCGTGGCCGGTACCGAGTTGCAGTCCACTCGTAGTGATGTGGCGGCGGAAGTTCCGTCGGCCGAGTGGGGTTGGAGCGGGGAAGCCCCCAAGTTCTTCCGCGTCATGGCCCTGGTCGTCGCGGCGTTCCTGCTGCTGATGCTCATCGGCAACCACGAAGGACACGTGGAGAGCCTGTACCTGATCGGCTCGGCGGCCCTGCTCGTGTTCATCGTCGCGCGCGACGCGGTGCGCCGGCGCCGTCTGCGCTAGTTCCACGAACGTTCGGGGCCCGTCCGGATTCTCCGGACGGGCCCCGTCGTGTCTTCGGTGCCGCCTCAGCCTTCGGCGGCGAGCTGCCCGCAGGCTGCCGCAATCTCCTGGCCACGCGTGTCGCGCACGGTGCACGACACGCCCTGGGCCTGCACGCGCCGCACGAATTCGCGTTCGACGTCCTTCGGGCTGGCGTCCCACTCGCTGCCCGGTGTGGGGTTCAGTGGGATCAAGTTGACGTGCACGAGCGACCCGAGCGCCTTGTGGAGCTTCTTGCCGAGCATGTCGGCGCGCCACGGCTGGTCGTTGACGTCGCGGATGAGGGCGTACTCGATCGAGACGCGCCGGCCGGTCTTGTCGGCGTAGTACCGCGCCGCCTCGAGAACCTCGGCGACCGACCACCTGTTGTTGACGGGGACGAGGGTGTCGCGCAGTTCGTCGTCCGGGGTGTGCAGCGACACCGCGAGGGTGACGCTCAGACCTTCGTCGGCGAGGCGCCGGATGGCCGGTGCCAGTCCCACGGTGGAGACGGTGACCGAGCGCTGCGACAGGCCGAGCCCTTCGGGGGCAGGTGAGGTGATGCGGCGCACCGCCGCGACCACCCGCTTGTAGTTCGCGA
>NZ_AJVB01000401.1:0-3576 GCF_000278445.1 Rhodococcus sp. R1101 | reverse complement strand
CGGTGAACCGCCGGACCGGGCACACCTTCCGTTCGGCCGCCCAGGCGCGGAGCATCGGCTCCCACCGCACCTCGACGATCGGACCGCGGGGCACCCGGCGTACGAGTTCGCGTTCGACGAGCACCTCGACGACGCGGTAGGTCGCGCCGGTCGATGCGCCGGACAGCTTGATCAGCTCCGGGACGGAGATCTCCCCGACGTGGTCGGCGAGCGCCCGTACCACCCGGTCGGACGGCTCGCCGGTGAGCACCCCGGACGGGCGACCCGGGCCGCGCCACGGATCGGCGTCGGCACCGCGATCGCGGACCCACACCGCCGGGCGGTTCGCGACGAGGCAGAGGTTGCCGGTTGCGTCGGCGTAGGAGATGCCGTGCCGGTCGAGCTGGCGCCGCACCGGATCGGACAGATAGTGGGCGCACACGAAGCCGCGGTCGGCGTCCGAGAGGTCGGCGGCGATGCGGGCGACGTCACCGGAGAGCACGCCGCGGGACGTGACGACCGAGAAGGACACGGTGTCGCCGTCGGGGGCGGTGACGAGCATCCGGGTGGGTGCGTCGGGGGAGCGGGGGCGGTCGTTGGACAGCGACCAGCCGAGCGGCAGGCATGCCTCGAGGCGGGCGGTGGCGCGGCGGTAGATGTCGATGTACCGCTCGGGGCGGGGACCGATCGGGTTCTCGGGGGCGGGAGCCGGCTGAGTCACATCCACCACGTTAGTCACTCTGTGCATGACGGAAAAGAAAAATAAACGAAATCTCAGAGGATCGAGCACCGCCCCTCCCGCGCCGCAAACCGTGACGGGGCATGCGCTAGTTTCGTGACCATGACCGAAATCACCGGGCGCATCGCGTTCGTTCAGGCGACCTGGCACCGCAACATCGTCGATCAGGCCCGCACGGGATTCACCGACGAGATCACCCGTCTCGGGGTCTCGCAGGACGCGCTGGACTTCTTCGAGGTCCCCGGCGCATTCGAGATCCCGTTGCACGCGAAGCGGCTGGCGAAGACCGGGCAGTACGACTCGATCGTCGCTGCCGGGCTAGTCGTCGACGGCGGCATCTACCGGCACGATTTCGTCGCCACCGCGGTGATCGACGGGCTGATGCGGGTCCAGCTGGACACCGATGTCCCGGTCTTCTCCGTCGTACTCACCCCGCACAATTTCCACGAGCACGACGAGCACGTCGAGTACTTCACGCGACACTTCGTCAAGAAGGGCGCCGAAGCGGCCCGTGCCGTCGACGCCACTGTGCGCTCGCTGCGCGCGCTGCCGACCGGAGACTGAGGCGGTCCGGCAGCGCGCGCCGGATCAACGTGTGCTGCCGGATGAGTTCTCCGCCGCCGGGGTCTGCCCTGTTGCCGGCAGGGTGGGCGTCTCGATGCGCCGGCGGCAGGCCGCCGCTCGCGCGGTCTCGTCGGTGTTCAGCGCTTCATGCCCGCCCGGGCGCGTGAAGTGTTGTTGCGCCGCCCGGCCGAGGATCTCACCCGGCATCAGGAGGCCGCGGAGCCGGGTTCGAGTGTGCGCACCCTCCGGTGACGACGGGGGAGGAGGGGACTTCGTAGCGGGCGATCGTGGCCGAGACCTTCGGCACGATGGCGGGGGAGCTGCCGAAGCCGGGCCGGTGGAAAAAAAGGGGGGCGCACCGTCTCGGCAACACCGCCGCGTCGAGCTTCTCGGAGGAGTTCAAGCGATGGAGCGTCGGGCACACGGGTGATCCGACGTCGCAAGACGATGGGTGTGAGAAACCCACAAAAACATTCTGAATAATACGGAAACCATTGAAAAACAGAATATGCCTCCCATCCGCAACAATCACCACCACCAGAAGCTCACGTCCCAACACATCACCCGCACCGACACAGGCGGCATCAACGGCCCGGTACGTCCGGCCGCCGCGTCATGAGGAGGGGGACGAGCCCGCCGAGCAGTGCGGCGGGCAGCAGGAAGGCGAGCACCGGGTCGGCGCCGTACACCGGGGTCAACAGAAGAGGGGAGAAGGCCGCCCCGCCGAAACGGAAGGCCTGTACTACCGACACCGCACCACCACGATTGCCGCCGGGCCCGCCGAGCACCGCGGCATTGACACCCACGAGGATGAACTGCGAGGCGATGCCCGCCAGGAACCACGCGACACCGAGCACGACGAGCCACGGGACGGTACCGACGACAGCGACCAGTGCGGCGCCGCTCACCGCACCGGCGAGCACGATCGCGCGGGCCCCGACACGGTCGATGAGCATCCCGACCGGCCGGGAGCTGATGATTCCGGCGAGACCGAACACGGTGAGTACCACGCCGCGTCCGGACGGGGACAACCCGAACTCGTCCTCGACCCGGAAGGCGAGGAGGAACCCGAGCCCACCGAGGGCGCCCCAGCCGAGGAGTGCGACGAGGCCGATGCGCAGGACGCGCGGAGTCACGGCGTCGCGTAGGCGGACCCGGTCGGGACCGGAGGGGTCGTCGCGCACCGAGTCGGGCAGCCCGGCGAGCGCCAGGAGCAGCGCGGCACCGGCGAGCACGACGAACGCCCACCGCCAGCTCACCTCGGCGGCGAGCCCACCGATCAGGGGAGCGACGGTCTGGCCGGCGGCCTGCATGGCCCCGAACAACCCGAGTGCGCGCCCGAGCCTGTCCTTGGGGGTGATGACGGCCAGTGCCGCGAGCAACAGCGGCGTCGTGAACGCGTTGGCGGCACCCTGCAGCATGCGGGTGCCGATCAGCAGCGAGAAGGTCGGTGCCAGAGCTGCGGCGATCGAGACCACGGCGTACACGAGGTAGGCGGTGCGGACGGTGCGGACCCGACCCCAGCGTGCGCCGAGGGTGCCGGAGAACAGCATCGCGGCGGCGAACACGCCGAGATAGGCGGTGACCGTCGTCGCAGCGGTACCGGTGGACACGCCCGTGTCGGCGCCGATCTCGGGGAGCATCGACACGACGACGCTGCCGCCGAACGGACCGAGGAATCCACCCGCGTACAGCGCCGTGCGCTGCAGCGGTTCGCGCGGACCGCTCACCTGTTGAAGCCGCCGGGACCCCGTCGCCGCAGATAGCGTTCGAACTCGGCGGCGAGGGCGTCGCCGTCGATCTTGGCGATGACCTCGGAGATGTCCTCTTCTGCCTCGGCGTCGCCGCGCTCCTCGAGGGTGCGCACGTATTCGGCGATCTCCTCGTCGTCGTCGATCATGTCGGTGACGGTCTGTTCCCATTCCTCGGCGAGGAGCGGAAGTTCGCCGAGGGGCACCTCGAGGTCGAGGACGTCCTCGACCCGGCGTAGCAGCGCGACGGTGGCCTTGGGGTTGGGCGGGTTGGACACGTAGTGGGGGACCGCCGCCCAGAACGACACCGCGGGGATGCCCGCGCGCACGAAGGCGTCCTGCAGTACCCCGGTGATGCCGGTGGGCCCTTCGTAGCGGGAGGTCTGCAGCTTGAAGCGTTCGGCGGCCTCGGAGCTGTAGGCGGTGCCGGTGACCGGGACCGGGCGGGTGTGCGGGGTGTCGGCGAGCAGCGCGCCGAGCAACACGACCGTGTGGACCTCGAATTCGTCGACGAGTTCGATGATGGCAGAGTCTGTGGTGGGT
>NZ_AJVB01000400.1:0-3573 GCF_000278445.1 Rhodococcus sp. R1101 | reverse complement strand
ATTGCCGCCGTGCCGTATTCGAGACGGTATTCGCAGGTCTGCACGGGCGGCGGGAGCTTGCCGGCCTTCCGGACGGCGAGAACCCCCACACCGAGGGTCCGGGCGATGCCACCCCCGAGGAGGAAACCACGCGCATCGATCCCGGCGACCAGTTCGGCGTCGGGTGCCACGGACGACAGGGCCGCGATGATCGCCGAGAAGGACGGGCCGTCGGCGAAGACCGGCGTCAGGTCGGCGAACCGGACACCCGTGGACGGAAAGTCGTCGACCCATCGGGTGTGTCCGGCGACGGCTGCGGCAGCTTCCTCGACGAGCCGCGGTTCGCCGATCCGTTGAGCGTTCATCCTCTGAGTATCCACCGATCCATGTTCCAGCCCGCACCCGCGGTCGTCGGGTTCGGTACCCCGGCGTGTATTCCCGCGGCGAACCCGATCGTGCGGGGCTGCGCGAACAGCGGCAGGGTGGGGACATCGCCCCACAGGATGCGTTCGGCCTCGGTCGCGAGCCCGGCGACGGTGGCGTTGTCGCGGGCGACGAGCAGCCCGTCGAGCAGTTCGTCGACGCGCCCGATCGAGTAACCACCCACGTTGCTGCCGGCACCGGAGTGCAGCGCATCGCGCGCGTCCTCCATGTCCGCGGTGCCACCGGCACCCGCCGCGGTGGCGGTACCCACGAGGATCGCGTCCACCTCCCCGGCCGGCAGCTGCGACGGCGCGAACGTGTCGGAGCCGGCGTCGACGATGTCGATGCCCGCCTCGCGGCAGGACTCGCCGATCAGCTCCAGAGTGCGCGCGCGCCGGTCGTCCGGCCCGAGATATCCGATACGGACCTGCATCCGGTCCTGACCGGACGCCTCGCGTTCCGAACGGGCGGCATCGATGTCCACCTCGGCGTAACGTTCGGCCGACGGCGCGGTCTGCGGGTACAACGGCGAATCGGGCGCCAGGAGCCTCGACGTGATCGGACCGGTGACGCCGCCCGACTCGTCGGAGGCGCCGAGCTCGTCGAACAACTGCGTCCGCGGCACGCACAGGGCGACGGCGCGACGCGCCGCCGGGTCCTGGAACACCCCGCTCGTGGCGAACACCAGTTGTTCGAGATTGCGCGAGACGACCGTGGAGACCTCGGCGCCGTCGCCGAGATTGCTGTGGCCGACGGATCCCTCGGCGGCATCGACCACGTGGATGCGGCCGTCCTCCGCCGCCGCGGACACGTCGGACCCGCGCGGCCATACGACGATGCGGTCGGTGCCCGGGGCGTTCCCCCACCACCGTTCGTTCGCGACGAGCGTCAGACCGTCCTCGGCCGTGTACGACTCGATACGGTACGGACCCGCGGACGGGAAGAGGGCCGGGTCGATCTCACCCGGGGTGAGAGACCAGCCGGTGTTCCAGAACTCCGCGATGCGCCGGACGGCGTCGGTGTCGTTCGTCGTGATCGCCCCGACCAGATCGGCCACCCCCGACCGGCCCGCCGCCACGTGCGCCGGCATCAGCTCGGTGGCCGAGAACAGCGACCTCCAGTTCGTGTCCTCGCGGCCGGGCCGGAAGACGACGGTGGCCTCCTTCGAACCGGGCCGACAGTCGACCCGGTCGATGTCGGCGTAGCCCCCGCGATGGGCGGCGTCGAAGAGCGGAACCTGTTTCCCGGCTTCGTCCGGTGCGGTGAACCGGCCGCTCGACGCCGCCCAGGCGAGGACGAGGTCGTCGCAGGACATGGGCACGCCGTCGGAGTAGACCGCGTCCGGGGACAACCGGTACTGCACGGTCAAACCTTCGCCCGGCACGACCGAGGCCGTTCCGATGTCGGTGTCCGCGATGACCCGGCCGGACGGGCCGACGTAACCGAATCCGGGCAGCACCCGGGCGAACGCCTGGCGCGCGCCGGAGGCGGCACCGTCGACGGTGTTCGCGTTGTAGGTCGTCACCGTGTTGTCGATCGCGTACCCGATCGAGTGCAGCGGTTCCTCCTCCGTGCCGCACGCCACGGTGGAGAACGCGAGCGTCGAGGCCACCGCTGCACACGCGAGGAGCGTGCCGCGGCGCCTCGGCGACCGCCTCGTCGTCGGGTCGTTCCGCTCGGTCACCGCCATGTCACGACCTTCTCTTGGCGCGCTTTCCGGTAGGTCGCGCTCCGGGGGCGGGGCCGCGACGGATCGTCGCCCGGTCGGGCAGGGCACCGGAGGCAGGGGCCGGCGGAACGATCCGGGGATCGCGCGTGCCTGCGGCCTGCGACCCGGCCGTCGTTCCGGCCTTCGCCGCGCGGGCGGCGGCCTCCTCCCGCTTGGCGAGCACCTTGCGGGTGTGCTTCGCGACCGGACCACGCCATTCCTCGAGGGTAACCAGCAACGGGGTCGCGAAGAAGATCGAGGAGAAGGTACCGACGACGATGCCGACCAGCTGGACGAGCGCGAGGTCCTTGAGCGTGCCCACACCGAGGAGCCACACCGCGACCACCATGAGCGCGAGCACCGGGAGCACCGAGATGACGGTGGTGTTGATCGAGCGCATGAGCGTCTGGTTGACGGCGAGGTTGGCCTGCTCCGCGTAGGTGCGGCGGTGCAGGTGCAGGATGCCTCGGGTGTTCTCCTCGACCTTGTCGAAGACGACGACCGTGTCGTACAGCGAGAAGCCGAGGATCGTGAGCAGACCGATGACGGTCGCCGGGGTGACCTCGAAGCCGACGAGCGAGTACACCCCCGCCGTGACGACGATATCGAAGAACAGCGCCGCGATCGCCGCCATCGCCATGTTCCGCTGGTATCGGACGGTGATGTAGATGCTCACGATGACGAGGAAGACCACCAGCGCGAGGAGCGCCTTGTTCGTGATCTGGCTTCCCCACGTCTCGCTGACGTCCGCGACGCTGATCGAGTTTCGGGACGGCACTCCGTCCGGACCTGCCGGCTGGAACTCCTCGAACAACGCGGTCTGCAGTTGCGCGACCTGCTCCACGTCGAGGGTCTCCGACCGGATCTGCACCGTCGCGCCGTCGCCGGCGCCGACGGTCTGCACCGCTTCGGGTTCGAAGCCGATGGTGTCGCTGAAGACGGTTTCGACGTCGTCGACGGAGACGCCCGCCACGACCGGCATCTGGATGCGGGTGCCACCCTCGAAGTCGATACCCCAGCTGAATCCGCGCAGCAGCATGCTGAGCAGGGCGATGAGCACGATCACCGCGGTGACGATGTACCACCGCTTGCGGCGGCCGACGATCTCGAAGGCACCCGTGCCGGTGTACAGACGGGACAGCAGGCTGTGCTGCGGTGCGGCCGTCGTCGTGGTCGTGTCGGTCATCGTCACGCCTCCTTCGCAGCGGTCGCGGCAACGAGGCGACGCTCGTCGGCCACCTGCTGGATTGCGCCCAGACCGTTCACGCTCGGCTTGGACCAGAACTTCGACTTCGAGGCCAGGAACACCAGCGGCCAGGTCACGAGGAACACCACGACGACGTCGAGGATCGTGGTGAGACCGAGAGTGAACGCGAAGCCGCGGACCTGGCCGACAGCCAGGACGTAGAGCACGGCGGCAGCGATGAAGCTGACCGCGTTACCGGAGAGGATCGTGCGGCGGG
>NZ_AJVB01000399.1:0-3578 GCF_000278445.1 Rhodococcus sp. R1101 | reverse complement strand
GAGCTGACCGAGCTGCTCGAGCCGGGCCGCGCGGTCCAGTTCAACTCGATGTTCCTGGACCCGTACCTGTGGAAGCTGCACGTGGGCGGCAAGCGCCTCGTGCCCAAGGCCCGTGCGGCGGGTGCGCCCTTCGACGGTGTCGTCGTCACCGCCGGTATCCCGGAGCTCGACGAGGCAGTGCAGATCATCTCCGATCTGCGTGAGGCCGGCATCGAGCACGTCGCCTTCAAGCCGGGCACGGTCGCGCAGATCCGTTCGGTGATCCGCATCGCCAACGAGGTCCCGGACTACCCGGTCATCGCCCACATCGAGGGCGGCCGCGCCGGTGGTCACCATTCGTGGGAGGACCTCGACGACCTGCTCCTCGACACCTATGCGGAGCTGCGTACGCGCCCGAACCTGGTGCTGTGCGTCGGCGGTGGCATCGGTACGCCGGAGAAGGCCGCCGAGTACCTGACCGGCCGCTGGTCGACCGTCTACGGTTTCCCGGCGATGCCGCTCGACGGCATCCTCGTCGGTACCGCCGCGATGGCGACCCTCGAGGCCACCACGGCCCCCGAGGTCAAGCAGCTTCTCGTGGACACCCCCGGCACGCCCGACTGGGTCGCCGCCGGCACCGCGACCGGCGGTATGGCCTCCGGCCGCAGCCAGCTCGGCGCCGACATCCACGAGATCGACAACGCCGCCTCGCGCACGGGCCGCCTCCTCGACGAGGTCGCCGGTGATGCCGACGCTGTGGCCGCGCGCCGCGCCGAGATCGTCGAGGCGCTGAACGGAACGGCGAAGCCGTACTTCGGCGACCTCGACACCATGACCTACCTGCAGTGGCTCGAGCGCTACCTCGAGCTGGCGGTCGGTGCGGACAACGGCGCCGAGTTCGACTGCGGCAGCGATCTCGGTGATGTCCTCGCCGAGGCGCACACCAGCCCGTGGCTGGACGTGTCGTGGCGTGAGCGTTTCCGCGACATGCTGCAGCGCGCCGAGGCCCGCCTGCATCCCGTGTGCCGGGGCCCGATCCCCACCCTGTTCGACGACGACGCGGTGCTCGAGCGCCCGTACGCCGCGATCAAGTCGCTGCTCGCGCAGTATCCCGACGCGGGTGACGTCGTGCTGCATCCCGCCGACGTGCCGTTCTTCGTGTCGCTGTGCCGCACCCCCGGCAAGCCCGTCAACTTCGTTCCGGTCGTCGACCAGGACGTGCGTCGCTGGTGGCGTTCGGATTCGCTGTGGCAGGCCCACGACCCGCGTTACTCCGCCGACCAGGTGTGCGTGATCCCCGGTACCGTCGCCGTCGCCGGCATCACCCGTGTCGACGAGCCGGTCGGTGAACTCCTCGACCGTTTCGAGAAGGCCACGGCCGACGAGCTCGTGGCCGAGGGCGCGGAGCCGGTGGAGCTCGCCGCGCGTCGCCACCGCGACATCGCGGCGGGCCTGCTCGACGCCGTGCTGTCGTCGCCGGACGTCTCGTGGGCGGGTCGCCAGACCCGCAACCCGATCCACCGTCTCGGTGACCTGGACGAGTGGACCGTCGAGTCGGAGACCGCTGCCTCGCACGCTCCGACGGGTGCGACCCTGACGATTCTCGACGACGAGCACGTCGGCCTGCGGGTTCCGCTGGTGCGCGACAAGGCCGTCGAGATCCGACTGACCGTGCCCGCCTCGGTCGCCTCCGGTGGCGCGCCCGTCGTCACCGAAGCCGACGCCGATGCGTCGATGTCGGCTCTGCTCGGTGTCGCCGCCGGTCAGGAACTCCCCGAGGTCAAGAAGGGCGCTGCCCGTATCACCCTCGGCTGGCTGCCGGAGAAGACCGCCGACCACGCCGGTGTCACCGGTTCGGGTCTGCCCGCGAACCTGACGCCGAGCGGCAACGGTGTGCCCGACGTGCTCGTGGGTGCCTGCTGGCCGGCCGTCTTCGCCGCGCTGGGCGCCGCCCGCACCGAGACCGATCTCTCGGTCATCGAGGGCATGCTCGACCTGGTCCACCTGGACCACGCGATCGACGTCAAGAACGGTCTGCCGACCGAGCCTGCCTTCCTGGGCGTCAAGGCCGAGGTCACCGGTGTCTCCGACACCGACCTGGGTCGCGTCGTCGAGGTCGACGTGGTCATCACCGCCGACAGCGGTGACGGCTCGGGCGACCGGGTGGTCGCCACCCTGGCCGAGCGGTTCGCGATCCGTGGCCGCACCGGCACCGCCGATCTCGCCGATCCGGTCCGCGCCGGTGGTGCTCTCACCGAGGCCGTCACCGACACGCCGCGTCGCCGCCGCCGCGATGCCGTGATCGTCGCGCCGACCGACATGAGCGCCTTCGCGAAGGTCTCCGGCGATCACAACCCGATCCACACCTCCGACAACGCCGCGCTGCTCGCCGGTCTCGGAAGCCCGATCGTCCACGGCATGTGGCTGTCGGCTGCGGCCCAGCAGGTCGTCACCGCGATCGAGCAGGACGCGAAGCTTCCGGTCCGTCGTCTGACGGCGTGGACCGCGCGTTTCCTGGGCATGGTCCGTCCGGGCGCGAAGATCGACGTGCGTGTCGACCGCATCGCCACCGACGGTGGAGCCGAGGTCGTCGAGGTCGGTTGCCGCGTCGACGGTGACCTGGTGATGGTCGCGACCGGCCGTATCGCCGCCCCGAAGACCGTCTACGCCTTCCCGGGCCAGGGCATCCAGCGTCCCGGCATGGGTCTCGACGCCCGTGCCCGCTCGAAGGCCGCCCGCGAGATCTGGGAGCGCGCAGACAAGCACACTCGTGAGGCCCTCGGCTTCTCGATCCTCGCCGTGGTCCGCGACAATCCGACGGTCCTCAAGGCCCGCGGGGTCACTCACAAGCATCCCGACGGTGTGCTGCACCTGACCCAGTTCACGCAGGTCGCGATGGCGACACTGGGTGTCGCGCAGATCGCCGAGCTGAAGGAGGCCGGCGCGTTCGTCGAAGACGCCTTCCTGGCCGGTCACTCGGTGGGCGAGTACAACGCGCTCGCCGCCGTCGCCGGTGTGCTGCCGCTCGAGGCCGTCCTCGAGGTCGTCTTCCAGCGCGGCTCCGCCATGCACGCCCTCGTGCCGCGCGACGAGCAGGGCCGCTCGAACTACCGCATGGCCGCGATCCGGCCGTCGCAGTTCGGTCTGGACGATGCCGACCTGCAGGCCTTCGTCGCCGGTGTCGCCGAGGAGACCGGGGAGTTCCTCGAGATCGTCAACCTGAACCTGCGCGGTTCGCAGTACGCGATCGCCGGCACGGTCGCGGGTCTCGAAGCCCTCGAATCCGTGATCGAGCGCAAGGTCGCCGAGTTCGGTGGCAAGCGCGCGTTCATCCTGGTCCCGGGCATCGACGTGCCGTTCCACTCGACCGTGCTGCGGGGCGGTGTCGACGACTTCCGCGAGCGCCTGCTGGCGCTGCTGCCGCAGGAGATCGACCCGGACATCCTCATCGGCCGGTACATCCCCAACCTCGTGCCCAAGCCGTTCAACCTGGGCCGCGAGTTCATCCAGGAGATCGCCGACCTGGTGCCGTCGCAGCCGCTCGCCGAGGTCCTCGCGGACTTCGACCGCTGGTCGGTCACTCCGGTCGAGCTCACCCG
>NZ_AJVB01000398.1:0-3585 GCF_000278445.1 Rhodococcus sp. R1101 | reverse complement strand
CGGCCGTGCGCCTGGACGGCGTCGTCAAGACCTACGGGGGCGTCACCGCCGTGAACGGTCTCGACCTGACCGTCGAACGCGCCCAGGTGCTCGCCCTTCTCGGTCCGAACGGCGCCGGTAAGACCACCACCGTGGAAATGTGCGAGGGGTTCGTCACTCCCGACGCCGGTATCGTCCGCGTCCTGGGTCTCGACCCCGTCGCCGATTCCGACGCTCTCCGCCCCAGGATCGGGGTGATGCTGCAGGGCGGAGGCGCCTATCCGGGTTCACGGGCCGGCGAGATGCTCGACCTGGTCGCGGCGTACTCGGCCGACCCCCTCGATCCGGACTGGCTGCTCCGGCGCCTCGGGCTCACGGACGCCCGCCGCACCCCCTACCGCCGGCTGTCGGGCGGACAACAGCAACGTCTCGCGCTCGCGTGCGCGCTGGTCGGGCGCCCCGAACTGGTGTTCCTCGACGAACCGACGGCCGGCCTCGACGCGCAGGCCCGGCTGCTCGTCTGGGAGTTGATCGACGCGCTGCGCCGCGACGGCGTGAGCGTGCTGCTCACCACTCATCTCATGGACGAGGCCGAGGAACTCGCCGACGAGATCGTCATCATCGATCACGGCCGGGTGGTCGCTGCGGGCACGCCCGACGAGGTCACCCGCGACGGCGCCGAGGGCCAGCTGTGGCTGACCGCGCCTGCCGGCCTCGACCTGAGCGCACTGCAGTCGACCCTTGCCGGCACTCATCGGGTCCGTGAGGACAATCCCGGGCGGTATCTCGTGGAGGGCACGATCGAACCGTCGGTCGTGGCGGCGGCAGCGACCTGGTGCGCGAGCCTGGGAGCACTGGCAACCGAGATCCGCGTGGATCAGCGCAGCCTCGAGGACGTCTTCCTCGAATTGACCGGTCGGGAGTTGAGAGGGTGAGCGTGACCCACGATCGTCTGGCGAACAACCGGTTCGCGGAGGGGACGTTCACCCCGCGACCGCAGCCGAACTCGCCGTCGAAGATGCTCGCGGCGCAGACAGTCATGGAACTGAAGTTGTTGCTGCGCAACGGCGAGCAACTCCTGCTGACCATGTTCATCCCGATCACCCTGTTGATCGGGCTGTCCCTGCTGCCGATCGGCGATCTCGGCGACGCGCGGGTCGATCGCGTGCTGCCTGCGGTGATGATGGTGGCGGTGATGTCGACGGCGTTCACCGGGCAGGCGATCGCCGTGGGCTTCGACCGGCGCTACGGCGCCCTCAAGCGGATCGGCGCGACAGCGCTTCCCAAGTGGGGAATCATCGCCGGGAAGAGCGCGGCCGTGGGGATAGTCGTCGCCCTGCAGTCCGTGCTGCTCGGAACGATAGGACTGGCGCTGGGTTGGCGACCCTCCCCCGTCGATCTGCTCATCGGGGCGGTCGTCATCGCCCTCGGCACGGTGATGTTCGCGACACTGGGTCTGCTCCTCGGCGGAACGCTCCGTGCCGAGATCGTGCTCGCCCTCGCGAACATCGTGTGGTTCGTGCTGCTCGGGATCGGCAGCATCGTGGTGCTCGGCGACGTGATCCCGGAAGCGGTGGCCCACCTGCTGCGGATCGTCCCGTCCGGGGCGCTGACCCTTGCGCTCGAGAGCGCCACGACGGGTGTGTTCGACTGGCTGTCGATCGTCGCGCTCGTGGTGTGGACGGTGATCGGCGGCACCGCCGCGGCGAGATGCTTCCGGTTCACCTGAGCGACGGGATACCCGATCCGGCGCAACCCAACTACAGCGTGTAGTGGTTCACGCCGTACCATCGAATCGTGTTGTATCGCGGCTACCTGAGCCTTGTCGACCGTCTTCCCCTGCCCTCGTTGCGGACGCAGAAGATCATCGCGTTCCTCACGATTCTCACCCAGGGTGGCATCGCCGTGACCGGCTCGGTCGTCCGCGTCACCGCCTCCGGACTGGGTTGCCCCACCTGGCCGCAGTGCTTCCCCGGCTCGTTGGTCCCGGTGGGTGTGTCGAGCGGGGTGAACACGCTTCACCAGATCGTCGAATTCGGCAACCGGCTGCTGACCTTCGTGGTCGTGGCCGTCGCCGCCGCGATCGTGCTGGCCGTCACCCGGGCCCGTCGCCGCAAGGAGGTCATCGCCTGGGCATGGGTGATGCCCGCGGGCACCGTGCTGCAGGCGATCATCGGCGGGATCACCGTGCTGGCCGGTCTCGCCTGGTGGACGGTCGCGATCCACCTGCTCGCGTCGATGCTCATGGTGTGGCTGGCAACGGTGCTCTACGCGAAGGTGAGCGAGCCGGACGACGGCACGGTGGTGCAGGTGCTGCCCCCGCCGCTGCGATGGCTCACCGCACTGTCGGGAGTCGCGCTCGGTGTGGTCCTCGTGCTCGGCACGATGGTCACCGGCGCCGGTCCGCACGCCGGCGACAAGAGCGTCGAGAATCCCGTCCCGCGCCTCACGCTCGACATCACCAATCTCGTCCATCTGCACGCCGAGGCGCTCGTCGGCTATCTCGCGCTGCTGATCGGCCTGACCTTCGCCGTCTACGCGGTCCACGCCCCGCGAGCCGTCACGCTCCGTCTGAAGGTCGTGCTCGCCCTGGTGGTCGCGCAGGCCGGCATCGGCCTCGTGCAGTTCTGGACGGACGTGCCCGCCGTGCTGGTCGTCTGCCACGTCGCCGGGGCGGGACTGTGCACGGCGGCCACCGCCGCGGTCTGGGCGGCCGGACGGACACGCACGACCATCCCGGATCGCGAGCCCGTTCCGGTCTGACCGGCAGCCGGCGCGGCCCCCTTCCCGAATCCGGGAAGGGGGCCGCGATCGTCGTACGGATATCGGGCCTGTCAGCGCTCGTTGCGGGCCTTCGGGAACTTGGTCTGACGCGCCACCCAGCCGGCCATCCTCGCCCAATGGCCCTTCTGCGGGTTCGCAATGCTGGTGACCTCGCGGTCCCACTCCGAGACCGTGACGTCAGGAATTTCCTCGACGATGGCGCGCGCCGTCGGCAGATCCTTCGCGACACGGTCGCCGAGGGTGCCGTCGGCGGCGACCACGGTGATGCGGACGCCCGACAGACCGATGGGCTGCAGCACGGCCTTGCCGGAACCTCCGTGCGCCGCGACGAAGCTGCGGATGGACGAGACGATGTCGGCCGGTGCGGCCACGACCTGGGTTTCCACGCTCATGTCTGCAGAATACTGTGAGCCGCATGCATGCGATCGAAGTGGCACAGCACGGTGGTCCCGACGTCCTCGTCTCCGTCGAAAGACCCGACCCCGAACCCGGCCCCGGAGAACTGCTCGTCCGCACCGACGCGATCGGCGTGAACTTCATCGACACCTACTTCCGCACGGGTCTCTATCCCACCGACCTGCCCTACATCCCCGGCTCGGAGGGCACCGGCACGGTCGTGGCGGTGGGCGAGGGCGTCCGCGACACGGCGGTGGGTGACCGCGTGTCGTGGTGCGCGGCGCCCGCTTCCTATGCCGAACTCGTCCGGGTCCCCGAGGACATCGCGGTCCCGGTCCCGGAGTCCGTACCGGCCGACCAGGCCGCCTCCGTCCTGCTCCAGGGCATGACAGCGCACTACCTCCTGAACTCCGTCTACGCGGCGCA
>NZ_AJVB01000397.1:0-3582 GCF_000278445.1 Rhodococcus sp. R1101 | reverse complement strand
GCTCGCCGTACTCGGTGAGCAGGATGTTGCCCGGTTTGACGTCGCGGTGCAGCACGTCGGACCGGTGCGCGGTTTCGAGAGCACCGGCCATCCTGACGCCGAGCCGGACCGCCTCGGGCCACGACAGCACCCCGTACCGGCGCAGGCGGGTGTCGAGCGAGTCGTGCGGGTGGTAGTGCATCACCAGATAGGGCAGGTCGTCCGTGGCACCTGCATGAAGCACGGTGACGATGTGCGGATGCCCGGACAGCCGTCCCATTGCCCGTTGCTCCCGCAGGAATCGCTCCAGATCTGCGGGTTGGGGTGCCCACCGGAGGACCTTGACGGCGACATCGCGATCGAGTGATTCCTGCCTGCAGCGGTAGACGACACCGAAACCGCCGCGGCCGATCTCCTCGGCGCCGGTGAAACCGGCGTCGTGCAGCGCACGCACGATCGCGGACTCGGCCACGTCGACGATCGGTGCGCGTTGAGTGGTGGCCGGATCGTTCTCGGGCATCGGCGCGATCACCTCGGGGAGCTGTTTCCCCAGGATAGTCTCGAAATGTGCACGCCCGCCGCAGATCGTGCGTCGCCCCTGGTCTACCGTGGTCCGGCCGGACCACGGTGCCTCACCGGGAACGGACAAACGACACTGCGACCAGAAGTGGGACATAGATGAAGAAGACTCTCGCGGCGCTGTTCGGTGCAGGTGTGGTCCTGCTCGCGGCGGCGTGCGGATCCTCGGACGGATCGGGCTCGGCCGAGGAGACCACCACCACGACGGCGACCGCCTCTGCCTCGGCGGAGGCCGGCACCACGGGCACCACCGTCGAACTCGGCAAGAGCTACGAAGAGAACTGCGAGGCACTGCTGCCCTACCTCGACGAGCTCGAGGGGTGGGGTCAGGACCGTGCCGCAGCGGCCCAGGCCGTCGCCGACGCGCAGCAGCAGCTCCCGGCATGGCAGGACCTCAGCGAAGAGGAGCAGGCCGACACCCTGCGTGCCATCGAGAACGCCGGTAAGGGCGAGTGCTGACGGTCGAGTGTTGATCGACGAGTTGTACGACAGGTTGAGGCGCTTCCCGGATGTGGAAGCGCCCAACCTGTTCGCCGTCGACGGGGCCGACCGTCTGCTCCTCGACGAAGCCGCCCCCGTCCTCGACTCGGCCTCGCCGGGCACGGTCGTCGTCATCGACGACCAGTACGGCGCGCTGACCCTGGGCACGGTCGTCCGCTTCGGGGTGGAGGAGATCCGGGTGCATCAGGATTCGGTGGTGGCCGAGCGCGCCCTGGCCGCGAACGCCGAGCGTGAGGGCCTCACCGATCGTTACCGCTCCGGCGCTCTCGACGCCGGTCTGCTCGCCGGGGCCCGCGTGGTGCTGCTACGACTTCCCCGCTCGCTGTCGGCGCTCACCGAGATCGCCGAGACGATCGCCCGCCACGCCGACCCCGAGGTCGTCGTGTTCGCCGGTGGCCGCGACAAGCACATCGGCCTCGCGATGAACGACGTGCTCGGTGCGTCCTTCGCCGAGGTCCGTGCGTCCCGGGGACGCCAGAAGTCGCGGGTGCTCACCGCACGCGGGACGACGCCCGGACCCGCCTCGTATCCCGTCCGTGAGCACCTCGCCGAACTCGACCTCACGGTCGTCGCGCACGGCGCTGCCTTCGCCGGCCCCCGTCTCGACATCGGTACCCGATTCCTCCTCGACTTCTTCCCCCGCATCTATGCGGACGTGCAGGTCGCGGTGGATCTCGGCTGCGGCACCGGCATCCTTGCCGCGATGCTCGCCCGGCAGCTTCCCGGCGCCCGGGTGATCGCGACCGACCAGTCCGCCGCCGCCGTCGCCTCCGCCGCGGGGACCGCCGCTGCGAACGGCTTGTCCGACCGTGTCGACACACTCCGCGACGACGCCGCCGGCTCGATCCCGGCCGGGTCGGTCGACCTCGTGGTGTGCAATCCGCCCTTCCACCTCGGCGCGGCCGTGCACACCGGCGCCGCCCGCAAGATGTTCGACGCCGCGGCCCGGATCCTCCGGCCGGGAGGACAGATGTGGACGGTCTACAACCGTCACCTCGACTACCGCCCCGCGTTGTCCGGCATCGTCGGCGCGACCCGCGTCGAGGGCCGCAACCGCAAGTTCACCGTGACCCGGTCGGTACGGAGCCGGTAGAGTCCGATTAGTCCGAGCTTTCCCGACGATCGGGAACTCGTGAGGTCACTGCCTCGTTGAACGGACAGAAGCGACCACGAGAAGGGAAGTGCACGGTGCGCACCACCAGTAACCCGGTGTTCCGCAACCTGCCCAAGCAAGAGGGCGGCGGATACGCCACGTTCGGCTCTGCGACGGCGGGCGCCGCGCAGGCCACTCAGCAATTCGGGCAGCCGCAGACGGATCCGTGGGCACGTCCCACCGACCAGCGGACCATGACCATCGACGATGTCGTCACCAAGACCGGCATCACACTCGGTGTGCTCGCTGTCTCGGCCCTCATCTCCTACGTGCTGGTCAACTCCAACGTCGACCTGGCGGCCCCGTTCGTCATCGGTGGCGGTCTGATCGGCCTCGTCCTGGTGCTGGTCGCGACGTTCGGCCGCAAGATGGACAACCCGGCCATCGTTCTCGCCTACGCCGTGGCGGAAGGCTTCTTCCTCGGCGCGCTGTCGTTCATGTTCACCGACATCACCTTCGGTGGCACGGGCGGCGCGACCCTGATCGCTCAGGCCGTCCTCGGCACCTTCGGCGTGTTCTTCGGCATGCTCGTCGTGTACCGCACCGGCGCCATCCGCGTCACCCCGCGCCTGACCCGCATGATCGTCGGTGCGCTCGTCGGTGTCCTGGTCCTGGCGCTGGGCAACCTCATCGCCGGCTTCTTCATCGACGGTGGTCTCGGCCTGCGCGACGGTGGCCCGCTCGCCATCATCTTCAGCCTCGTGTGCATCGGCATCGCGGCGTTCAGCTTCCTGCTGGACTTCGATTCCGCCGATCAGCTGATCCGCGCACAGGCTCCGGAGAAGGCCGCGTGGGGCGTCGCCCTGGGCCTGACCGTCACCCTGGTGTGGCTGTACGTCGAGATCCTGCGACTGCTCAGCTACTTCCAGAACGACTAGCAGGACTCCACGAAGACCCCGGGCCACGGTCCGGGGTCTTCGTCGTCCTCGGAGGTGGACAGTGTTCCCGGGCCGGCGGGGGGCGTGTACACCATCACCCCGACGAAAAGTCACGACGTGGGAACATGGAGTCATGCGCATTGCGGATTCCGTCGTCGACCTCATCGGAAACACACCTCTCGTCAAGCTCAACACGGTGGTGAAACCCGGCTCGGGGCTCGTAGCGGCGAAGATCGAGTACCTCAATCCCGGCGGCAGCTCCAAGGACCGCATCGCGGTGAAGATGATCGATGCGGCCGAAGCGTCGGGTGAACTGAAGCCGGGCGGCACGATCGTCGAGCCCACCTCCGGCAACACCGGCATCGGCCTGGCGCTGGTCGCGCAGCAGCGCGGCTACAAGTGCGTGTTCGTGTGTCCCGACAAGGTCGGCGAGGACAAGCGCAACGTGCTGCGGGCCTACGGCGCCGAGGTGATCGTGTGCCCGACCGCCGT
>NZ_AJVB01000396.1:0-3583 GCF_000278445.1 Rhodococcus sp. R1101 | reverse complement strand
CGACGACCTGTGGCGGCAGATATGGGATGCCGAAGCGGAGGGGAGGATCATCCGAGCCTTCACCGGTGATTTCGAGTCCTATCCCCACGCATTCGGAATCGACCTGTACGTCGCGATCGTCGTTCCGGGACGCGGGGAGGAGTGATGACTTTCACCGTCGTGAAGGTGGGGCCCTGCCTCATGGGTGGGCTGGTGGTCCCAGGCGCCGAACCGGGTGTCTTCGGGGAATCGGGCAGTTTGACCGATTTCACGCTGGAACGGTTGCGTTCCCGGAAGATCCGCGACCTCGTCGCCGTATTCGTCTGCCATCCGCGGGCAGGGTGGTCCGCGGTCTTCGGGTATCGCCTGGATGATCCGGACGATCTTGTGATCGGAGATTCGATGGTCCGGCTCGGAGAGCGGTACGCAGCCCGCTTCGTGCCCGACGGTCCGTCGCCGGATCCCTACAAGGATCTATGGCGCCAAGTGGAGATGGCGGAGAAAGAAGGCGCCATCTCACGCACATACGACCAGGAAGTGGCCTACATACCGGAGCGGGGCGAACCCGAGTTGTACATCTCGGTGTTCTGAGAACGCCCGGCCACCGAGCGCGCATCCGTGTCGGGGGCGCTCGGTGGGACGCCGGGGGGAAAGGTCGACGTGGATCCCCAACCGCTGTTCGCGCACCACACGCTCCATTTCTGGGACGAAGACTCGGGATATCACTTCGTCGCCGCCTCACCGGAGAGTGAACCGGGATTGTGGTCGCAGTTCCTCGATGGTGCATATGACGCCTACCGGCGTTTCGACGTCGAAGTCGCTCTCGAATACGACCTGATCCGCGACGGAACGTCGACAGCGTTGTTCTTCGTTGCGGTCGCTGTCGACGGCACCGTGCACGGCGGATCACGCGCGCTCGGTCCGTATACGAGCGTGACCGAGTCGCATCCGTTCGTCGAATGGACGGATCCGGCCGCCCGGGCGGAGATCGCCCGCATCCTCGAGCCTTGTATTCCCCACGGTCTCGTCGAGGCCAAGACGGGTTGGGTGGCCGACGACGTTCCGCGGCGTCACGAACTGAGTGCGGGAGTGGCGCGCACGGCGACCTACTTCATGGAACTGCTCGGCGCCAGGTTCCTCCTCGGGACAGCTGCGGACAACGCGTTGGGGATGTGGCGGCGTGCGGAGGCTTGCGTCGTGGATGACGTTCCTCCCACTCCGTATCCGGATGATCGTTATCGCACACGGATGTTGTTGTGGGATCTCGCGTGCTGCGATGCGTCCAGAAGGAGCAGAGAAATCGAGAAACTCCTGTCTTCCCGCACGATCCCGGGGTGGTGGAACCTCTCACGGTCGCATCGGAGGATCGACGATCGGAGAGAATCGAACGGGGTGGTGCCGTGAGCGTCCGCGGACCGCGTTTCGAGGCAGTTCTCCTCGCGGAGGATTGCGACGAGGACATGGTCGAGTTCGAACGACTGCAGGGCCGGGGAATCACCCTCGAGGATCGACTCGACGAACAGCTCGCGGGTCTGGCGGCGCTCGGGTCCGGCGTCGACAACGACGGTGCGCCAGGCGAATATATCCACGACGAAGCCACCCGGTGGGCCTACTACCCCTGGCGCGGGATGGCGGTCCGGGTCCTCGGTCCTGCCGGTTTCGGCCGTCTCCGGCTCGACCGTAACCGCAACAAGATCACGGCGGAGGAACAGGCACGTCTCCGATCCGCCGCAGTCGGGGTGGTCGGGCTGAGTGTAGGGCACGCTGTGGCGTACACCTTGGCGTTGGAAGGTGCCTGCGGTGTACTGCGGCTCGCCGACCACGACATCCTGGAACTGTCCAACCTGAACAGGATTCCCGCCTCGGTCCTGGACCTCGGGGTGAACAAGGCTGTGATCGCCGCGCGGCGCATCGCAGAGCTGGACCCTTACCTGCCGGTCGAGGTGTGGACGGAGGGGGTGACGTCCGAGTCGGTCGAGGACTTCTTCGAAGGACTCGACCTGGTGATCGACGAGTGCGATTCGTTCGATGTGAAGTTGTCGATCCGGACGTGCGCGGCACGACGACGAATTCCCATCGTGATGCACACCAGCGATCGTGGGTTGCTCGACGTCGAGCGGTTCGATCTCGATGGCGAACGGCAACCGTTTCACGGGTTGCTCGGCGACCTCGATCCGGAGACGTTGCGAACGCTGTCGAATCGGGACAAAGTCCCGTACGTACTGAGATTGCTCGACGCGAAGCAGATCTCCGAACGGCTTGCAGCCTCACTTCTCGAGGTAGGGGAATCGCTGGAAGCGTGGCCACAACTCGGTGCAGACGTCGGTCTCGGTGGCGTCACCGTCGCGACTGCGGTACGCGGGATCGTCCTCGGCGGTTCCGTCGCCTCCGGTCGGTGCCGAGTCGACCTCGACCTTCGTCTCACCGTGCCCGAGCCACAGCTTCCGGTCCCGACGGAGCCGGAGACGACACAGCCGAACGAGAACCCTTGGTCGGATTCGGTCGCTGCAGTCGTCGACGCCGCGACCCGGGCACCGTCCGGAGGAAATTCGCAGCCGTGGACGATCGTCGTCGAACCCACACGGCTGACCTTCGCCCTCGCCACGGAACCCGAGCCGGTACTGATGGACCTGTATCGCCGAGGCAGTTGCGTTGCGCTCGGAGCGGCCCTCCACAATGCTCGAGTAGCCGCAGCCGCCCACGGAATTCTGGGTCCGCATACGGTGGTCGATGGTCCTGGCGAAGCTCGGCCGGGCATTCCGCTCGCCCAGCTCGAGCTGGGAACCGGTTCGGATCACGAACTCGCGGCGTTCTACAGACCGATGCTCGCCCGCGCCACCAACAGGTTCCCCAGTGAGGATCACACGATCACGCACGGCGAGCTCGAGTCGATGCACGCAGCCGCCGATCTCGTCGACGGACGCATCCGGATCCTCACAGGCAGCAACGATCTCGCCGCGATCGCAGAGATCTTGTCGGAGTCGGATCGCGTGCGGTATCTGGACAGGCCGCTCCGGACCGAGATGATCGGCGAACTGCGATGGCCGGGCGACTCCCACCCGGAAAGCGGAATCGAGGTGGTCTCTCTCGGACTCGACACAGCGGAGTCGGCCATGCTCGAGGTCGTACTGCGGCACGATGCTCTCGACCGGCTCGGGGAGTGGGGGCTCGGGGGTGGTCTCGGGAAGATGACCCGCGACCGAGTGCTGGGAAGCGCGGGACTCGTCGCAGTGTTCACCGAGAGGCGCTCGGGGGCGGACTACATCCGTGCCGGTGCGACCGTCGAGAGTGTGTGGATCGCGGCCCAGGCGGTCGGCTTGGCCGTTCAGCCCGTATCTCCGATCTTCCTGTATGCCGATACGCGAGCCGACTTCGAGCGATTGAGCCGTGACCATTCCGACGTTCTACAGGCGTTGCAGCGGAACTTCGCCGATATGCTGCAGGTGGACGAGGACGATGGGATCGCCCTCGTGTTGCGTATCGGCCGGACGTCTGCGGGCCCGGTCCGTAGCAGGCGTCGCGCCGATCGTGTCCTGCGCGCCGACGGACTTCTCCTGCGGTGAACCCGACGACGGAGACATCATGCCCGATGGCAAAAGGACCC
>NZ_AJVB01000395.1:0-3614 GCF_000278445.1 Rhodococcus sp. R1101 | reverse complement strand
GCGCTCGAACAGGGACTCGGCAGCTGTGCCGTGGTTCTGTGCAGTCACAGTGATCAGCCAATCTTCCAGGATAAGAGCGAATATGGGCGCCGCCGACGGATGTCTCACGGTCGATTTCCAGTTCCATCATGACTGTCATAGGGCACCCGAAGAATTGTGGAAAAATCAATCGGTGTGGATAGGATTTGAAGAATGTACAGCTCTACCGAAGTGATCCCGTACGGGCGTAATCCCACTCTGCGTCGTCTTCTCGCAGAAAAGGATTTGGAACTGCGGCTCGTCGCAGGGAGTCGGGAACGTACGGACCGCGTCATGCAGGGCATCCATCTCACCGAGGTTCTCGAGGTGGACAAGTGGCTGACCGAGGGTTGGGTCATGATGACGACCGGATATCTGCTGCAGCGCGATTCGGAAGCTCAGCGTCGACTCGTCCGCACTCTCGACAAGATCGGCGCTGTCGGGTTGGGATACTGCGTCGAGATCTTCACCAAGCATGTTCCCGCAGCGCTCCTGGACGAAGCCCGCGCATTGGATTTCCCCCTGTTCGTGATGCCGCTGCACATCAAAGCGCGGGACGTGTCGACACGCGCGAACAGGATGATCCTCGCCAACGACGACACGCTTTTCCGGCAGGCGCAGAGCACGCAGGACCTGTTCTTCGAGAACTTCGATACGGGAACGCGAGCGGATTGGCTTCCCGAACGCCAACTGGTCGAGAACCTGTCGGCATTCCTCTGCCTGCCGGTCCGCTTCTTCGCGAAGGACTCCGTGTACCTCGCCGATGCCGATCCGGTGACGAGACTTCTGCTGACGGCGCCGACACACGCTCCGATCAAGCAGCGGAGCGGCGCCGACGACCTTTTGATCGTTCCCGCCCGAGTCGGTGCGATCTTTACAGGATGGCTCGTGGTCACCTTGCCGCATGACATGAGCGACGGGCAGGTGGCGATGAATACCTCGCTCGCCGTGGCGCGCCTGGTCGCACTGTCGGTTGTCAGTCGCAACCGGCCGGCGTCCTCGGATCGCGCAGTGCGCCAGGAGGTGATGAGCCAGCTGCTTCGACGCGGGTGGCACGATACGGAGTCCGATCCGCTGAAGCGGTTGCAGAGCTCGGGAACACTCGGGGCCTTGCACGACCTCGGATTCAGGTCGGGTGAGCCGATCCGGGGCTCGGTGGTCGAGCGGAGGGGCAGCGTGCAACCCCATGCGGAACGAGCCGGCGGCTTCGATGCGACGGTCGAAGAACTTCATGGTAGCGGGGCTCCCTACGTTTTTCTGGTCGAGGGCAATCGGATGACTGTGGTGACACAGATGCCACTCGACGACCTGGTCGCCGTGCTCGGCGCCACCGACCACGGCATCGCCGGGATCGGCGGCGAAGGCGTCGGTGCCACCGATGTCCCGAAGTCCGTTGCGCAGGCCACAAGTGCTCTGGCGATGGCGACGGCAGGCGAGGAAGGTGCAACACCACGGTTCCGGTACATCGTTTTCGACAACGTAGCGATGTCCGCGTGGATGATTCACCATCACAGGGTCGGCGCCGGGCCGGCACGCGCCCGTCGTCAACTTGCCGAACTGCGAGAACATCAGACGGTGTTCGAAACCGTGGTCTCCTACTTCGGTGCAGGTATGGATGCCGGCCTGACAGCGGACAGGCTGTTCATCCATGTCAATTCCGTGCGCTACAGGCTTCGCAAGGCGGAAGAGATCCTCCAGGCATCCTTGCAGCACCCCGCTGTAATTTCCGATCTGTATTTGGCACTTCGGGTTTGCGGAGATCTGTGACCGGTGTGGGACCGGCCCTTCGTCCCACATCCGGTCGAGGGACTCAACTCACGAGTTCCGGGACAGAGCCGTCCTCGTCGGAATTGGTGCTCCGATCGTCGAGGTTCCGCAGCGGGCGATAGTGTCGCCCCTTCGTGGCAACGGCGACGATCGGCACGATGACGAAGGCGATGGCACCGGAAACGAACGGCGCCCAGGTCATTCCGGCAGGTCCTGCGACACCGAAGGCCAACGGGACCGACACCAGTAGCGCGAGTCCGACCGCAATCAGTCCGACCGGGTTGAACGCAGGGAGCTCGTGGTGCTGGTAGGGCGACGAGTCGTCGGCGAGGTGGAGAACGCCACGCACGATGAACATGTGCGCCACCACCGCCATCACCCATGCGATGATGAAGACAGCTTCGAACGTGAGAACTTGGTTCAACCGCGAGTAGATGTCTCCGAAAATCAGTGCGGTGCCGAGTACTGCGGTCAGCACTACCCACCAGTGCCGACCGGGCGAGTAGTGGAACAGGCGCTGGAACAGTGTGCTGTAGACGATCGAACCGGAGTAGATGTTGGTGACGTTGATCCGGACCTGAGTGACGATGACGAACAGCACGCCCCATACACCCATGATCACAGGCAGATAGACTCCTGGATCGGGTTCGCCGAAGCGCAGCGTCAGCCATCCACCCAGGATGGTGCAACCTCCGAAAGTCAATGCCTGAGCGAGGAATCCGACGAGAAATGCGCCGGAGTTCTTACGCTTGGGCGGGATGAAACGACCGAGGTCGGCGGAGATCGTGACTTGGGAGACGACGGCGAGGGCGGCAGCAAGTACCTGGATCAGCCCGGGGCCTGCGGCGGGGGAGTAGCTTCCGTCCCCGCTGTAGGACCAGAAATCGGTTGTCGAATCGGTACCCGCGGCTTTCCAGATGGTGATTACGAGGAACACCGCGTATATCGGCAGTGTCACCCACATGAGCAGGGTCATCAGGCGCATCCCGTACCACGTCAGGGGGATGAAAATCAGACCGCTGACCAGGTAGATTGCCCACTTCGGGATGGATGGCCACTGCTCGTGTACGGCGTTCGCCATGATCGAACCTTCGAAGGCAAAGAACATCAGGAACGTCAGCGTGTAGATCAACGATGTCAGCGCGGATCCGAGATAGCCGAATCCCGAGCTACGACTGAGCAAGTCCGCGCTGAGTCCTGTTTCCGATGCTCTGCGGCACCAGAAGAACGCCAGCGTGCCGATCACCAAGGACGCGATGGTCATTCCGATCACCAGGTTCTTGGTCCCGTAGGTATGCACCAGGGTGCCGCCCCATGAGAGGAAGAACATGGCTGTGGTAATGCCGAACATGACGCCGAAGAGCGAGACCGTGCTCCAGGTCCGATACTCCAGCGGTACTCGGTCCTGGGCGTAGTCCTCGCGATTCTCGGCCCAGTCGGTCGATTCTGTCACAGGACTGCTTTCGGGCATTGCTTTACTCATGAGAGTACTCAGTTTCTATGCGAGGAAATGGTCCACAATGCAGGGGAAGACTGTTCCGGTCGTCTCCACCGATATGGGTAGCCGCCGAATGAGACAGGTAAGAGCGAAGCCCGAAGTAGTGATTCACTTGTCGGGTCCGGACCTCGGACTGTGATCCGGACCCGACGGCGTCAGTGCGCCGAAACGGCGCGGAGTCGCTCGGTCTCTTCGAGGTCGACCTGCAATTCGTCTGTGAGAACATCGGAGGTGAAAGCGACGCCGTACACGTCCCGGGCGCGCTCGAAACTGACGAACCGGGCCAGGACGTCCTCGCGTACCAGGTGGACCTCCCGGCGCTTCGGCTCGC
>NZ_AJVB01000394.1:0-3632 GCF_000278445.1 Rhodococcus sp. R1101 | reverse complement strand
GCGGTCGTCGCTGGACGTGGCGAGGATGTGCCCTCCGGGACGGAAGGCGACCGTCCGGACACCGCCGTCGTGCTCGTCGACGAGGGTGACGGGGAAACGGCCCGAAGCGGGATCCGCAGTGTCGACGAGTGCCACGCGTCCGTCGTCGTACGGCACGGCGAGCACCCGCCCGGTGGGTGAATACCGCACGTTGTGCACGGCGCCGCCGGCGTAGACCTGCCGGTCGAGCACCACGCGCGGCGCGGCACGATCCGTCACGTCGTAGATCCACACCCCGCCGTCACCTGCACCCATCGCGAGGAAACGGCCGTCGGGGCTGAACGAGACGGACGCCATGTACTTCGTCGACAACTGCAGCGGCTCGCCCACCGCCACCGGTTCGTCGCCGTCGAGCGCCCACAATCGGACGGTGCCGTCGTCGCTCGCCGAGGCGAGGGTGGAGCCGTCGGGTGAGACGACGACGCCGTAGACCGGGCCGCTGTGCCCGCTCAGCGTGTAGGCGAGGGGCACGGCCTGGCTGGCGATGAGCCGCGAGTACGCGACCGGGCTGTCGGGCTGGAGTTCGGCCGCCACCAGCGCGAGATTCGCCGAGGTCGTGGGGTCCTCGTCGCGCAGGGAATCGGACAGCGCGACGATCTGCTGGAACTGGGCGGCGCTCCGCTCCGTTTCGGCCCGGCCCTTCGCGACCCAGGCCAGACCCGTCATCACGAACGCGATGATCGTCGACAACGCCATCGCCGAGATGCCGACGCGGCGTGCGCGTGCCTCACGAGCGATCTGCCGCCGGGAGGCATCGAGGAAGGCCACGGCCGTGGAGCTGAGCGCGACCGGTCCACGACGGTCCTCGGAGGATCCCGCCATGGCGAGATGCGGATTCTGCTCGCTCACGACATCCATGCGGCCGCGCCGGTAGAGCAGTTCGCGGTTGCGTCCGGATCCGAGCCAGGTCAACGCGTCGGCCTCGATCTGCTGCCGCAGAGCGGCACCGGCGCGGTCCTGCTGGATCCACGACTTGAGCCGGGGCCACGCGTCGATCACGGCGTCGTGGATGAGCTCGACGCACTCGGCGTCGACGACGAGCACCCGGGCCGACACGAAATGGTCGAGCACCCGCTTCGACGCGGCACGATCCTTGCCTCCCACCGCCAGCAGTTCGTTCAGCGGGCGTGCGATCTTGACGTCCGTGCCGGTCGTGGTGACGTAGACCAGGTGGACGAGCATCGACCGGGCGCAGGCGCGGTCGGCGTCGTCGGTGAGGTTCTCCCACGCCCGTTCGGCGCCGGCGGCGACGGATCCGCGGACACCGCCGGTTGCGCGATATGCGGCGACGGTGAGCGTGCCACCGCTGCGCTTGTCCCACAGCGAGTCGAGCAGGTGGGACAGCAGGGGAAGTTCGGTGCCGCTGATCTCGCCGTCGGTCAGGCCCGTGAGGTCGTGGAGGATGAGATCGACGAGACCCGGTTCGAGACGGACCCCGACGAGTTTGGCGGGAGCGGTGATCACCTCGACCAGGTCGTCGCGGTCGAGCGGCTGGACGGTCTTGGTGCGCCGCTCCAGAGCCCGGGCGAGCACCGGGGTCGTCACGGCCTGGTCGTAGAAATCCGAGCGCATCGTCGCGACGACGAGGGCCGGAGCGTCACCGTCCGTACCGGTCGACGCGGTCTCGAGGAGGGTGAGGAAGGCACCGCGGAGAGAACTGTCGTTGCACTGGGTGAACAGTTCCTCGATCTGGTCCACGACGACCAGCAGCAACGACGACGAGTTCCGCGATGCCGCGGCACGCAGGGCCGCGTGGACCGCGACGTGGTCGGTGGGGTCGACGACGTCGGCCAGCTCGGGCAGCGCGTCGACGAGTCGTGCCACCGGGTCGGTGCCGGGGGTGAGGACCACCGGGTGACAGTCCGGTGCGGAGCACAACTGCGGAATGATGCCGGCCTGCACGAGCGACGACTTGCCGACGCCGGAGGCACCGGTCACCACGACCGGTCCCTGTCCGTGGGAGGCCGTCACCACATCGACGAGGCTGCGCACGCTCTGTGTCCGTCCGAAGAACAACCGTGCGTCGTTCTGGCGGTAGGACGCGAGTCCCTTGTACGGACGGATCCCGGGCGGCACGGAAACCGCCGCCGACTCCTTGGTGCGCGGAGCGTTCGCCTGACCACGCGCGGCCTTCCACCAGCTCTCCCACTGCTTCAGGGAGTACAGACCGGGAGACGGCGGTTCGGCGTTGAGTTCCCGGGCCGCCCGGATGAGGACCACGAGCACCGGATGTACCGACTCGAAACCGGCCGGCATCCGGGTGCCGTTGCGCCAGTCGCTGACCCGTTGGACGGAGACACTCCGGTCGCTGCCCACCGCGCGGGTGACGTTCGAGGCATCCGAGACGACCTTCTTGAGGGCGGGACGACCGGCGGCGGCGAACAGCAACCGCAACTGATCGGCGAAGAACTGACGCTGCGCCGAACCAGCCTTTCCGTCGCTGTCTCCCATCCGTTCCGCGCCCCTCGTACTCCCGTTCCCCGCGCTGAAACATCCGCTGCGGAAAAATTCCTCACCATGCCTGAGCAGGGATGATACCGGTTCCGCGCCGGTCGGTATTTTCTGTCCCCATTCCGGGTCCGGAACAGTGGTGACCACGCAAGGTTCGACCTTGCAGCGTGGGGCGGGGGCCTCCACGCCGATAGGGACTGACGAGGGGTAGTTCCGGGTCGGCGTGGAGGCATGCTCCACATACGTTCGGGCCCCGCATCACGCGGGGCCCTTCGCGTATCCCCGGCCTACCTCACGACGTCTGGATCGTCCGTCGCGACGGGGCTGTTCAACAGATACGGATCGCGATCCAGGTACGCCTTCGTCTCCCGGGCGATCAGACCCGACAGCACGAGCAGACCGATCAGATTCGGTAACGCCATGAGGCCGTTCATCACGTCGGAGAAGTTCCAGACCACCTCGAGCTGGGTGGTGGCACCGATGAACACGACGACCACGAAGACCGCGCGGTAGGGCACCACACCGCGGCGACCGACGAGACGCTCGACGCACCGCTCGCCGTAGTACGACCAGCCGAGGATCGTCGAGAAGGCGAAGAAGACGACCGAGATGGCGACGATCCAGTGACCCCATTCCCCACCGAGGCCGTCGGCGAAGGCGGCCGACGTCATCGCGGCGCCCTGCTCACCCGACTGCCAGGCGCCGGTCGTGATGATGACCAGACCGGTGAAGGTGACCACGATGATCGTGTCGATGAAGGTCTGCGTCATGGACACCAGGCCCTGACGGACCGGATGCGTGGTCTGGGCGGCGGCCGCGGCGATCGCGGCGCTGCCCATTCCCGATTCGTTGGAGAAGATGCCGCGGGCCACGCCGTAGCGCAGGGCGATCATGAACACCGAACCGATGAAGCCGCCGGTGGCGGCGGTGCCGGTGAACGCGTCGGTGAAGATCAGCGCGAAGGCCTCGGGAATCTGCGAGAAGTTGACGGCGAGGACGACGATGCCGGCGCCCACGTACAGCACGATCATGGCGGGCACGAAACCGGCGGTGACCTTGCCGATGGACTTGATACCGCCGAGCAGGACCGCCGCGGCGAGCACCGTCATCACGAAGCCGCTGAGCCAGGTGGGCACACCGAA
>NZ_AJVB01000393.1:0-3634 GCF_000278445.1 Rhodococcus sp. R1101 | reverse complement strand
GTCCCCGTCAACACCCGGTACACCGGCAGCGAGGCAGCCGACATCGTCGAACGCGTGCGGGCCGCCGCCCTCGTCGTCGCGGGCGACTTCCTCGGCTCCGACCGATTCGCTGCCCTGTGTGAGGCCGCGCCCGACCTCACCGTTCCCACGGTGATACGAATCCCACTGGGTGGCAACGACACCCCGCGCGGGGATGTCTTCGAGTGGGAGGACTTCCTCGGTCTTGCCACGGAGCGATTGCTCGAGCAGGCGGACGAGCGCGCGCGATCGGTACAGCCCGACGACGTGTGCGACATCCTCTTCACGTCCGGCACGACAGGTCGCAGCAAAGGCGTCCTGAGCGCACACCGTCAGTTGATCGGTGTCGCACAGGCCTGGGCCGAATGCGCCGCGCTGACCCCCGACGACAACTACCTGATCATCAACCCGTTCTTCCACAGCTTCGGCTACAAGGCGGGTTTCGTCGCCGCGCTGCTCGCCGGCTCCACCGTCGTGCCGATGGCCGTCTTCGACACCGAGAAGGTCATGGCCATCGTCGCGCAGGAGAACATCAGTGTGCTGCCCGGCGCACCGACGATCTACCAGAGCATCCTCGACCACCCGCGTCGCGACGACTACGACCTGAGCAACCTGCGCATCGCCGTCACCGGCGCCGCACCCGTGCCCGTCTCCCTCGTCGAACGTATGCAGACCGAGCTGAGCTTCGACGCGGTGCTCACCGCCTACGGGCAGACCGAAGCCGTGGTGGCCACGATGTGCCGTATCGACGACGATCCCGTGACCGTGTCGACCTCGTCGGGCCGCGCCACCGCCGACTTCGAGGTACGCATCGGCGACAAGGGCGAGATCCTCCTGCGCGGTCCCAATGTGATGTTGGGCTATCTCGACGACCCCGAAGCCACCGCGAAGACGATCGACGAGGACGGCTGGCTCCACACCGGTGATGTGGGTGTCCTCGACGACCGCGGTTATCTCGACATCACCGACCGGCTCAAGGACATGTACATCAGCGGCGGATTCAACGTGTATCCCGCCGAGGTCGAGGCGGCTCTCCTGCGCCTGCCGGGTGTACACGAGGTCGCCGTGATCGGTGTTCCCGACGGGCGCATGGGCGAGGTGGGACGCGCCTTCGTCGTCCCGCTGGACGGGCATCCCCTCACCGAGGACGACGTGATCGCGTATGCCAGAGAGAAACTCGCCAACTTCAAGGCACCGCGCTCGGTACGGTTCGTCGATGCGCTGCCCCGAAACCCGTCCGGCAAGGTATTGAAGAACGTTCTGCGTGAGGAGAAGTCATGACCGTCCCGTACGAACCCGATGTCGTCACCTACGAGGTGCGCGACGGCATCGCGATCGTCACTCTCAACCGACCCGACTATCGCAACGCCCAGAACTCGGTCATGACCTACGCCCTCGACGCGGCCTTCGAGAAGGCCGTCGAGGACGACGAGGTGAAGGTGATCGTGCTGGCCGGCAACGGCAAGCACTTCTCCGCCGGTCACGATCTGGGCACCCCGGGCCGCGACCATCACGTCCACTACGAGAACAAGGCCGTCATGTGGTGGGACCACGTCGACAAGGAGGGCGGCGACCAGCGCTACGCGCGTGAGATGGAGGTGTACCTGGGGATGTGCCGCCGCTGGCGCGAGATCCCCAAGCCCACCATCGCCTCGGTGCAGGGTGCGTGCATCGCCGGCGGCCTGATGCTGGCCTGGGTGTGCGATCTCATCGTCGCGTCCGACGACGCCTTCTTCTCCGACCCGGTCGTGCGCATGGGTATCCCGGGTGTCGAGTACTTCGCCCACCCGTGGGTCCTCGGAACGCGTTTCGCGAAGGAGATCCTCTACACCGGCGATCGTTTCTCGGCGCAGCGCGCGTACGAGGTCGGCATGGTCAACCGTGTCGTCCCGCGTGAGCAGCTCGAGTCCGAGACCCTCGCCCTCGCCGCCCGCATCGCGGAGATGCCCCGTTTCGGTCTCGCGCTCACCAAGCGTGCCGTCAACCAGTGCGAGGACCAGATGGGCATGCGCAACGGCATGGACTCGGTCTTCGGTCTGCACCACTTCGCTCATTCGTACAACGCCGAGGTCGGCACCGACTCTCTCGGCGGCATGAACGCCAAGTCGATGGCCGCGAGCGCGCGCCCGGTCCAGGAAGGGTCCAAGTAGTGAATCTCGAACTCGACGATGCCACCGTCGCGTTCCGCGACGAGGTGCGCGCCTTCCTCGAGGCGAACGTTCCCAGCACACCGCTGAAGTCGATGGACACCGCGGAAGGCTTCGAACAGCACCGTGAGTGGGAACGGCAGCTCGCCGACGCACGACTGGCGGTCGTCTCGTGGCCCGAGGAACTCGGTGGCCGCGATGCGACGCTCGAACAGTGGGTGGTCTTCGAGGAGGAGTACTACCGTTCGGGCGCACCCGGACGTGTGAGCCAGAACGGCATCTTCCTGCTCGCCCCCACTCTGTTCGAGCACGCGCATCCCGAGCAGCTCGCACGCATCATGCCCCGCATGGCCCGCGCCGACGACATCTGGGCGCAGGCCTGGTCGGAGCCGGAATCGGGTTCGGACCTCGCGTCGCTGCGTTCGACGGCCACGAAGGTCGACGGCGGCTGGCTGCTCAACGGCCAGAAGACGTGGAGCTCGCGCGCCTCCTATGCCGACATGGGCTTCGGCCTGTTCCGGTCCGATCCGGAAGCTCAGCGCCACAAGGGAATCACCTACTTCATGTTCGACCTTCGGGCCGAAGGGGTCACGGTCCGGCCCATCCCGCAGCTCGACGGCGAACCCGGTTTCGCGGAGATCTTCCTCGAGGACGTCTTCGTGCCCGACGACCCCGAGAAGCCCGGTGAGTCCGGCGTCATCGGTGGGGTGAACGAGGGCTGGCGTGTCGCGATGAGCACGGCGTCCAACGAACGCGGGCTGTCGCTGCGTTCGCCGGGTCGCTTCCTCGCCGCCACCGACCGGTTGCTGCGCTCCTACCGCGGCTCCGCCCTGCACGGCGATCCCGCCCTCCGTAACCGCGTCGCCGACGCCTGGATCGGTGCTCGTGCCTACGAGCTGTCGACCTGGGCCACCGTGACCCGGCTGCAGGCCGGTGGGCAGCTCGGCGCCGAATCGTCGATCAACAAGGTGTTCTGGTCCGACTGGGACATCGCCACTCACGAGACCGCGCTCGACCTGCAGGGTCCCGACGCGGAACTTGCCGATGGCTGGACCGACGGTTACCTGTTCTCCCTGTCGGGACCGATCTACGCCGGCACCAACGAAATCCAGAAGAACGTCATCGCCGAGCGGCTGCTCGGCCTCCCGAGGGGTGACCGATGAGATTCGCACTCGACGAGTCCCATGAGGACTTCGCGTCCAGTATCGATGCCCTGCTCACCAAATCGGACATGCCCGCCGTGATCCGCGCCTGGAACGACGGCGACACGGCTCCCGGTCTGCAGGTGTGGCAGCGACTCGCCGAGACGGGCGTCAACGGCCTGCTCGTGGCCGAGGAACACGACGGACTCGGCGCCGACGCGGTCGATCTCGTCGTCGCCGTCGAACAGCTCGGCCGCCACGCCGTGCCGGGCCCGGTGGTGGAGACCGTCGCGGTGGCCCCGGCCCTGCTCGCATCCGTGGCACCGG
>NZ_AJVB01000392.1:0-3636 GCF_000278445.1 Rhodococcus sp. R1101 | reverse complement strand
GCCGTTCTCACCCTACCGTCCGACCGCACCGTTCCCCGTCAGGTGACGGCAGTGTCGGAGGCCGTCGAGTGACGGCAGCGTTGGAGGCCGTCGAGTGACGGCAGCGTTGGAGGCCGTCGAGTGACGGCAGCGCCGGAGGCGGTCAGGTGACAGCGATATCGGAGGCCGAGTCGTCGCGCGCCTCCGGGCGGAGGCGCAGCAGGACGAGTCCCGTCACCGAAGCCACGATGAGGGAGGCCACCAATCCGTTGACGTGGAGCGCCCAGACGGCGATCACCGCCCCGGCCAGTCCCCCCACCAGAGCGATCCAGAGCAACACTTTTCCCAGGACCGAAGCCATGTCCGCGCACCTTCCGGCAAATCACCATCAGAACGGTGAGGATAGTGTCATCTGTCACAGACTTCGCGAAAGCCTTCCGGTGTGTCGACGAATCGTGCCCGCACGGTGACCGGGGCATACTGGGGCGGTTCGCGACGGCGGGGCCGGGCAGGAACACGACGGGAGGCGGATCAGTGGCGGGACCGACGAGTGACCGAGCACGCACGGACGTGATCCTGCGCGACGTGACCCTGCGCGACGGACTCCAGCTGACCGGCAAGCTGCTGCCCACCGAACGCAAGGTGGAGATCGTGCGGGCGCTGCTCGCGGCCGGAGTCCCCGAACTCGAGATCGGATCCCTGGCCCGTGCCGACCTCGTGCCCCCGATGGCGAACACCCTCGACCTCGTCGCGGCGCTGACCGAGGAGGAACTCGACCGCTGCTGGATCTGGGTCGCCACACCGCGCCACGTCGAGAAGGCGATCGCGGCCGGGGCCCGCCGGTTCCAGTACTGCTTCTCGGTATCGGACGCCCACAACCGCGCCAACATCGGCCGCGACACCGAGGACAGCCTCGCCGCGATGCCCGCGGCGATCGAGCGTGCCCACGCCGCCGGCGGGAGCATCCAATTGTGCCTGGCCACCTCGTTCACGTGCCCGTTCGACGGTCCGGTCGATCCCGACCGGGTCGTCGAGATAGCGTGCGACCCGCGCACCGACGGGGCCGTCGACATCGTCGTCGCCGACACACTGGGCCAGGCCGTGCCCGGACAGGTGTCGTCGCTGATCGCGCGACTGGCCGCCGAATCCCCCGACCGGCGGATCGTCTACCACGGTCACGACACCTGGGGTCTGGGTGTCGCCGACAGCCTCGCCGCGATCGAGGCGGGCGCGACCGTCGTCGACGGTGCGCTCGCCGGCCTCGGAGGATGCCCGTTCGCGCCGGGTGCGAGCGGCAACACCGCGAGCGAGGACCTGCTGTTCGCGACGCGACCCTCGTGGCTGGACCCGGAGATCTTCGGCGCCCTGGTCCGCCTCGGTGAGGACATCGTCGCCGAACTGGACGAACCGAACCGGTCGCGTGCGCGGCAGGGCGCCCGCTCCGAGGCCGAGGCCTTCGCCTGGGTGCTGCGGTGACCCGCATCCTGATCGTCCCCGACAGTTTCAAGGGCACCTACACCGCCGTCGAGGTCGCCGATGCGATCGCGTCCGGCGTCGAGAGCGCCGGGCACACCGCGATCCGGATGCCCGTCGCGGACGGCGGTGAGGGCACACTCGACGCGCTCGTCGAACCACTCGGCCTCGCCCGGATCGAGGTCGAGACCGTGAACCCGTGGCGCGCACCGTGCCGCGGGCTGCTGGGGATGTCGCCGGACGGAACAGCGGTCGTCGAGCTCGCCACGGCGAGCGGCATCACCACCCCGCACGACGGTCCGCGCGACGCCGTCACCGCCGATACCTACGGCACCGGCATGGTCATGGCGGACGCCGTCCGGCGTGGAGCACGGCATCTCGTCGTCGCCGCCGGTGGATCGGCGACGACCGACGGCGGTATGGGCGCGATCGCCGCCATCGACGAGCGGGGTGGACTCGGCGACGCACGCGTGACCGTGCTCTCCGACGTCACGACCCGCTACACCGATGCGGCACGGATATTCGGGCCGCAGAAGGGCGCCGATCCCGCCGCCGTCGCGCTGCTCACACGCCGCCTCGAGGAGACGGCGTCGACTCTCCCGCGCGACCCGCGGGAAGTGGACGGCACGGGTGCGGCCGGTGGCTTCTCCGGCGGCATGTGGTCGCGGTTCGGTGCCGAACTACGCTCCGGCGCCGACTTCGTGCTCGACGCAGTGGGTTTCGACGCCGCCGTACGCACCGCCGATCTCGTGGTCGTCGGCGAAGGACGGCTCGACGGCCAGTCGCGAGCGGGCAAGATCGTCTCGGCGATCCTCGCGCGCTGCGGCGAGGTGCCGGCGGTCGCGGTGGTCGGTTCCGTCGGCGACGATCTCGGCGACTACCGTGCCCGGTTCGAGAATGTCGTCGTGGCGTCCGATGCCGCGGCGCTCACACGCGCGGGTCGCGCACTGCGCCCCTGAGCGGCGCATCGGAGCACAGTGCGCCCCTGAGCGGCGTACACGAGCGACCTGCGAGGGATCATGGCGCAGTGGGCTGTGCGCTGCCGCACGGGTTTTCGGTGGGCGTCGCCTCGGGCGACGGCGTCGGGTCGACGGCCGGATCGGAGGCGCGGGCCGGCCACGAGGCCGGTCGTGCCTCGAAACACGGGTCGGCGACGGGTGCCCGATCGGGCGACGGCACCGGCGACGGCGGTGGTGCGACCGCGGTCTGCAGTCCGGGGGCGGAGCGCTCGGCTTGCACACCGCTGCTCACCGCGACCGCCAGTCCCCCACCCAGCAGGGCGACGAGCGCGACGAGCGTGGCCAGCAGGACGGTGCCGCGACGACGACTCGGGGGCGTGGCGACGACCGTCGGGGCACGGCGGGCCGCTGCGACCAGCGCCGCGCCGGTTGCGCGGTGCCAGGGCACCCCGTGGGGAGTCACGAAGGGGACACCGAGAACCGTGGCGAGTTCCCGGGCCGGACGGGCGTCGCCGGGACGCAGATCGAGAAAGACCACGGCGTGGGGAGAGATTCCGGCGCGGGCGACCGCTTCGTCCATGGCCTCGGGCAAAGACTGTGTGTAAGGACCGAACTCGTCGCCGTCGGGGCTGACCGTGGACAGCACCGCGCTCGAGGGGACATCGACCATCGATGCCGATTCGACGCCGTAGGTGCGGGTGTGCAGGGCCAGGACGGGCAGATCCGCCAGCTCGGGCGCACCGGCGAGGAACGCCAATCGTGCGTCGTCGAGCAGGACCGTGTCGACGTCGACGCCGAGCACGGCCCGGACGGCCTCGGTGACCGGGTCGGCGTCCTCGTCGTTCTCGGGACCCGTGACGACCGCGGCGGCGACCAGGGTCAGTGACGCTGCCGACGCGCGTTCGGCCATGGCGGAGGCCGCAGCGGCGGCGGCCTCGGCCGGGGTGTCCCCGGGTGCGCCGAAACCCCGCTGGGAGTCGAACGGACCGAGACTGGGCACGTCGGCGTCGACGAGGACCGCACATACTTCACCGTCGTCGACGGAGATGCCGAGCATCGGGCGCATCTGTTCGTCCCTCCACGGCTGCCGACACGAATCACGACGACCCGAGCGGCCGTCGCTCGGACGAGCCTAACCGACGCCGGTGCCTACTTCCGGTAACAACCGACGGTGAGTCCCACGGTCGCGGCGAGGTAACTTCCGAAGGTGATGTACGAGCCGTCG
>NZ_AJVB01000391.1:0-3637 GCF_000278445.1 Rhodococcus sp. R1101 | reverse complement strand
GATCGGCGCCGCGCTGACCGCTCTCGAACCCCTCGGTATCGACCTGATCGGCTTGAACTGCGCGACCGGTCCGGCGGAGATGACCGAGCACCTGCGGTACCTCTCGCAGCACGCGACGATCCCGGTGTCGGTGATGCCGAATGCCGGTCTGCCGGTGCTGGGTGCGAACGGCGCCGAGTACCCGCTGCAGCCGGGGGAGCTCGCCGAGGCCTTGGCCGGGTTCGTCCGCGAGTACGGTCTGACCTTCGTCGGCGGTTGCTGCGGCACCACTCCCGAGCACATCCGGCAGGTCGCCGAGGCGGTGCGCGGGGTGCAGCCGGCGCCGCGCGCCCCGCAGCCGGAGCCGGGTGTGGCGTCGCTGTACACCTCGGTGCCGTTCGAGCAGGATGCGTCGATCCTGATGATCGGTGAGCGCACCAATACGAACGGGTCGAAGGCGTTCCGTGAGGCGATGCTTGCCGCGGATTGGCAGAAGTGCCTGGACATCGCGAAGGATCAGATCCGCGACGGTGCGCACATGCTGGATCTGAACGTCGACTACGTCGGGCGCGACGGGGCGGCGGACATGGCGGAGCTGGCGTCGCGGTTCGCGACGTCGTCGACGCTGCCGATCATGATCGACTCGACGGAGCCGGAGGTGATCCGGGCCGGTCTCGAGCATCTCGGTGGTCGTTGCGCGGTGAACTCGGTGAACTACGAGGACGGTGACGGCCCGGGTTCGCGGTTCCAGCGGATCATGGAGCACGTCGTCGAGCACGGCGCGGCGGTGGTCGCGTTGACGATCGACGAGGAAGGCCAGGCCCGGACCGCCGAGCACAAGGTGCGCATCGCCGAGCGGTTGATCGCGGACCTGACCGGCACGTGGGGTCTGTCGCCGCAGGACATCATCGTCGACGCGTTGACCTTCCCGATCTCGACGGGTCAGGAGGAGGTGCGGCGCGACGCGATCGAGACGATCGAGGCGATCCGCCGCCTCCACGAGGCGCATCCGGAGGTGCACTTCACCCTGGGCATCTCGAATGTGTCGTTCGGTCTGAATCCGGCGGCGCGGCAGGTGCTGAATTCGGTGTTTCTGCACGAGTGCACCGAGGCCGGGCTGGACACGGCGATCGTGCACGCGTCGAAGATCCTGCCGATGGCGCGGATCCCGGAGGAGCAGCGGCAGGTTGCGCTGGATCTGGTGTACGACCGGCGCCGTGAGGGTTACGACCCGCTGCAGAAGCTGATGGAGCTGTTCGAGGGGGTGTCGGCGGCGTCGGCACGCGAGTCGCGGGCGCAGGAGCTGGCGGCGCTGCCGCTGTTCGAGCGGCTGGAGCGGCGCATCGTCGACGGTGAGCGCAACGGTCTCGAGGACGATCTGGCGGAGGCGATGAAGACCACCCCGCCGTTGGCGATCATCAACGACACGTTGTTGTCGGGCATGAAGACGGTCGGTGATCTGTTCGGGTCCGGGCAGATGCAGTTGCCGTTCGTGTTGCAGTCCGCCGAGGTGATGAAGACCGCGGTGGCGTTCCTGGAGCCGCACATGGAGTCGACGGGCGACGAGGGCAAGGGCCGGATCGTGCTGGCGACCGTGAAGGGCGATGTGCACGACATCGGCAAGAATCTCGTCGACATCATCCTGTCGAACAACGGCTACGAGGTGGTCAACCTCGGCATCAAGCAGCCGATCGCGACGATCCTGGATGCGGCGGTCGACAAGCGTGCCGATGTGATCGGCATGTCGGGGCTGCTGGTGAAGTCCACGGTGGTGATGAAGGAGAACCTCGAGGAGCTCAACTCTCGTGGGGTCGCGGAGCAGTTCCCGGTGTTGCTCGGTGGTGCGGCGCTGACCCGCAGTTATGTCGAGAATGATCTGGCGGAGGTCTACGAGGGCAAGGTGTCGTACGCACGCGACGCGTTCGAGGGCCTGTCGCTGATGGATCGGGTGATGGCGGAGAAGCGCGGTGAGGCGCCGGCGCCGGACAGTCCGGAGGCGATCGAGGCGGCCCGCAAGGCCGCCGAGCGCAAGGAACGGCACGAGCGCAGCAAGCGGATCGCGGAGAAGCGCAAGGCCGCCGAGACGCCGGCGGAGATCCCCGAGCGCAGCGATGTCGCGAAGGATCTGCCGGTGCCCACGCCGCCGTTCTGGGGTACCCGGGTGATCAAGGGCATTCCGCTGGCCGACTATGCGGCGCTGGTCGACGAGCGGGCGTTGTTCCTCGGGCAGTGGGGGCTGCGTGGTCAGCGGGGCGGCGAGGGCCCGAGCTATGAAGAGCTGGTGGAGACCGAGGGGCGGCCGCGGTTGCGGTACTGGTTGGATCGGTTGGCGACCGAGGGCATCCTGCAGCACGCCGCGGTGGTCTACGGCTACTTCCCGGCGGTGTCGGAGGGTGACGACGTGGTGGTGCTGACCGAGGCGCGCCCGGATGCGCCCGAGCGCTACCGGTTCACCTTCCCGCGGCAGCAGCGTTCGCGGTTCCTGTGCATCGCCGACTTCGTGCGGTCGCGGGAGGATGCGGTCGCGTCGGGTCAGGTGGATGTGTGGCCGTTCCAGCTGGTGACGATGGGGCAGCCGATTGCGGATTTCGCGAACGAGTTGTTCGCGTCGAATTCGTACCGGGATTATCTCGAGGTGCACGGCATCGGTGTGCAGTTGACCGAGGCGTTGGCCGAGTACTGGCATCGGCGGGTGCGGCAGGAGCTGGCGTTCGCCGGGGGTGGCACGGCCGCGGACGAGGATCCGGAGGAGGTCGCGGAGTATTTCAAGCTCGCCTATCGCGGCGCCCGGTTCGCGTTCGGGTACGGGGCGTGCCCGAATCTCGAGGATCGGATCAAGCTGGTCGAGTTGCTCGAGCCCGAGCGGATCGGGGTGGAGTTGTCGGAGGAGCTGCAGTTGCATCCCGAGCAGTCGACGGATGCGTTCGTGCTGCACCACCCGGAGGCGAAGTACTTCAATGTCTGATCGGGTGGAGGCGCCGCTCGCGGTGCCGGCCGGTGTGCTGCGGGCGGTGCTGTGGGATATGGACGGCACCCTGCTCGAATCGGAACGCTTGTGGGACATCGGGATGCGCGAGTTGTCGCTGCATCTCGGTGGGCCGATGAGTGAGGAGACCCGCATCTCCACGATCGGTGGGCCGATGGATCTGGCGGTGCTGCGCACTTTCACCGGTCTGGGTCTCGAGCCGACTCCGGACGAGGCGGCCGCCGCCGCGGTGTGGCTGACCGACTATATGGGCCGGTTGTTCGCCGACGGGTTGCCGTGGCGGCCCGGGGCGCAGGCAGCGTTGCGTAGGGTGCGCGAGGCGGGCCTGGGGTCGGTGCTGGTGACCAACACCGAGCGGGCGTTGTGCGAGGTGGCGCTGGACACCCTGGGCCGTGAGCATTTCGACCATTCGGTGTGCGGCGACGAGGTGCCGGCCGGCAAACCCGATCCGGCGCCCTATCGGCGGGCGGCGGAGTTGCTCGGGGTGGATCCGGCGCAGTGCCTGGCGGTGGAGGATTCCCCGACCGGGGCGGCGGCGGCGGATGCGGCCGGCTGCACGGTGCTGGTGGTGCCGTCGCTGGTGGAGGTGCCCGGCTCGGAGCGGCGAGTGTTCCGGTCCACCCTGGAGGGGCTGAGCGTGGAGGATCTGTACGAGCTGCACGGTGGGGGAGT
>NZ_AJVB01000390.1:0-3639 GCF_000278445.1 Rhodococcus sp. R1101 | reverse complement strand
GCCGGGGGTGCGGCGGATCGCGACGATGGTGGCGCTGCGGGCGCGCGCGGACCCGTTGGTGGTCATCGAGTTGCCTGCCCACCGCAGCGACGCCTCGGCGCCGTCGGAGACGATCACGATGGTCTCGTCGGCGGGGGAGGCCGCCAGGGCGGTCTCGACGAGTCGGTCTCCGGGGATCATCGGCCACCTTCCTGCACCGTGTTGAGCACGTTCACGCCGCGCACCAGCACCGACGGGCAGCCGTGCGAGACCGCGGCGACCTGCCCGGGTTGCGCCTTGCCGCAGTTCATCGCCCCGCCGAGCCGCCAGGTCGACGCCCCGCCGACCGCCTCGAGCGCACCCCAGAACTCGGTGGTCGACGCCTGATAGGCCACATCGCGGACCTGCCCGGCGAGCCGCCCGCCGCGGATCCGGTAGAACCGCTGCCCGGTGAACTGGAAGTTGTGCCGCTGCATGTCGATCGACCAGCTGCGATCGCCGACGACGTACAGCCCGTCGTCGACCCCGGCGATCAGATCGGCGGTGCTGCGGTCGACCGTCGGATCGGGTTGCAGCGATACGTTCGCCATCCGCTGGATCGGCACGTGATGCGCCGAGTCGGCGTAGGCGCAGCCGTTCGAGCGGGCCACCCCGAGCTTGGGCGCGAACGCCCGGTCGAGCTGGTAGCCGACGAGCACTCCGTCGCGCACCAGATCCCAGGACTGGGCGGCGACCCCGTCGTCGTCGTAGCCGACGGTGGCCAGCCCGTGCGGTTCGGTGCGGTCGGCGGTGACGTGCATGGCGACGCTGCCGTAGCGCAGGCTGCCGAGCAGGTCGGGGGTGGCGAAGGAGGTGCCGGCGTAGGCGGCCTCGTAGCCGATGGCCCGGTCGTATTCGGTGGCGTGCCCGACCGATTCGTGGATGGTCAACCACAGATTCGTCGGGTCTATCACCAGATCGGTGCGGCCGGCGGTCACCGACGGGGCCTGCGCCTTCTCGGCGAGTTGCTCGGGCAGCTCGGCGAGCTCACTGCTCCAGTCCCACCACCGGTCGGAGGCGAGGTACTCCCAGCCGCGGCCGGTCGGTGGGGCCAGGGTACGCAGCGACTCGAAGGTGCCGGCCTCGCGGTCGACGCGGGTCGCCTCGAGGTCGGGGTGGATCCGCACCCGCTGCTGGGTGATCGTCGACCCGGCGAGATCGGCGTAGAAACTCTGTTCCTTGACCAGCGTCACATGGGCGCCGACGTGGTCGACCCCGGTAGCGTCCTGCAGTCGCCGCGAATAGTCCTCGAGCACCGCGATGCGCTCGGCGGCGGGGACGGTGAACGGATCGATCTCGTACGGCGAGACCCACACCGCGTCGCGGTGGACCGGTTCGTCGGCCCACCGCACCGGATCACGATTCAATGCGCGCAGGGTGCGGGCCACGGCCACCGCGCGGGCCGCGGCGTCGGCGGCGCCGTCCGGGCCGGGCACCGGATGCGACGCGAACCCCCAGGTGCCGTCGAGCAGCACCCGTACCGCCACCCCGCAGTCGGTGCCGTCCACCGCGGCCTGCAGGGCGCCGTCGCGCAGGGTGCTCGTCCAGGTCCGCAGCCGATGCACCCGCACATCGGCGTGACTCGCGCCCGCCGACCGCGCCACCGTCAGCGCCGCATCGGCGGCCGCCTGCAACGGAAGGGCCAGGAAATCGTCGTCCACCGCGCTCACCCGCCCACCCTATCGCCGGTACGCGCCGAGCCGGGGGTGCCGCACCGACACCCCGCAGGGCGGCTCAGCCGAACTGTTCGATGCCGAGCCGGATCACCATGGCCACCACCACGACCAGCAGCACCACCCGCACGAAGCCGGCGCCGCGCGCGAGCGCCATCCGGGAACCGAGCACCGAGCCGGCCACATTGCACACCGCCATCGCCAACCCGAGCGTCCACCACACATGCCCGCCGAGAGCGAACAGCACCAGCGCCCCCAGATTCGAGCCGAAGTTGAGCACCTTCGCCATCGCCGCCGAGGTGACGAACTCGCTGCCGAGCATCGCCGCGAACACGATGATGAAGAAGGTGCCGGTGCCCGGCCCGAGGATGCCGTCGTAGAAGCCGATCACCGCCGCGGCCGTGACCACGACGGTGACCAGCCGCAGCGTCGACGGGCGGCGGATGCTGCCGGCCCCGAGTTTCGGGCGGGCGGTGACGAACACCGCCACCGCGACGAGCACCACCATCACGATCGGGATGAACACCTCCCGGTCGATGAGCGAGACCGCCGCCGCCCCGGCCGCCGCGGCCAGCGCCGCGACGAGCGCGGCCGGGCCGAGCAGCGACCAGCGCAGGGGGATGCGCCGCGCGAAGGTCAGCACCGCGGCTCCGGTCCCGCAGATCGCGGTGAGCTTGTTCGTCGCCAGCGCCGCCTGCGGCGTCAACTGCGGGGCGACGAGGAACAGGGCGGGCAGCAGGATCAGCCCGCCGCCGCCGACCACCGCGTCCACCCAGCCGGCGGCCGTCGCGGCGGTCATCAGCACCGCCCAGTCACCTGCCGTCATGGCCGCCATTCGATCACGGTCCGCATCCGGTCGCCGGGGCCGGGAGCAAAACGGGCCGGTCGTTCGTTGACCGGACAGAAGTCGCCGACGGAAGGAAGCCCCGCCGTGTACCCGTTGTTGTTCGTGCTCTACGTCGTGGCGGAGATCGCGGTGCTGGCCTGGCTCGGCTCCACCCTCGGCGCCCTGGCCACCGTGTTGATCTTCCTCGGTGTCAGCGCCGCTGGTTATCTCGTGCTCGCCGCCCTGGGTCGCCGGGCGCTGCGCAACCTCGGTGAGCTGCGCGCAGGCCGGGCGCCGCACGCGAATTCTCCGGAGCGGGTGCTCACCGACGGTGCGCTCGTCGGTGCCGGCGCGGCGCTGGTGCTGATCCCCGGCATCGTCGGCACAGTGCTCGGGGTGATGTTGTTGCTGCCGACCCGCGCCGCGCTGCGTCCGCTGGTGCGCACGCTGGTCGCGCGGCGGGCCCGCGCCACCGGGTTCACCGCGCAGCGGCTGGTGGTGGTCGACGGGCAGGTCGTCGATCACAGCGTCGTCGGGGGTGCCCCGCACCTGACCGGTGGTGCGGCCGCGCCCGAGCAGGTCGACGACCGCGGCACCGTGCTCGAAGGGGAGATCGTGGAGACCCCGCGCCGCCGCGAAGAGCGGTAACGGGCAGACTGGGCACTCGTGAGCCCTGCACCGCACACCCAGCTTCTCGTCGGCGGCCGCATCTACAGCGCCGGTGCCCCCGATGCCACCGCGATGGCCGTCACCGACGGCACGGTCGTGTGGGTCGGGCAGGACCGGCCCGGCCGCGCCCTGCACCCGGACGCCGAGATCGTCGACCTGCACGGCGCGTTCGTCGCCCCCGGTTTCGTCGACACCCACGTGCACACCACCAGCCACGGACTGGCCCTGACCGGCCTGGACCTGACCGACGCCGTCGACCGCGACGACGCGGTGCGCCGGGTCCGCGCGCACGCCGACGCGCACGACGACGCGGTGATCTGGGGGCACGGCTGGGACGAGACCCGCTGGCCCGACCCCACCCCGCCGACCACCGCCGACCTCGACGCCGCCGCCCCGGCCCGGCTCGTCTATCTCGGCCGGATCGATGCGCATTCGGCGGCGGCGTCGAGCGCG
>NZ_AJVB01000389.1:0-3642 GCF_000278445.1 Rhodococcus sp. R1101 | reverse complement strand
ATGATCGGCGTGATCAGGTGCGGGATGCCCTCGTAGGGGGTCAGTTCGACCATCTTCGGGTCGATGAGGATCATCCGCACCTCGTCGGGGGTCGCACGGATGAGCAGTGACACGAGCATCGAGTTGACGAAGCTGGACTTACCGGAACCGGTGGAACCGGCGACCAGCAGGTGCGGCATCTTGGCGAGGTTGGCGGAGACGAAGTCGCCCTCGATGTCCTTGCCGAGACCGATGACGAGCGGATGGTGGTCGCGGCGGGTCGAGGGGGCCGCGAGCACGTCCGACAGGCGCACGAGCTCACGGTCGGTGTTGGGAACCTCGATACCGACGGCGGACTTGCCCGGGATCGGCGCGAGCAACCGGACGTTGTCGGTCGCCACCGCGTATGCGATGTTGCGGGCGAGCGCGGTGATCTTCTCGACCTTGACGCCCGGGCCGAGTTCGACCTCGTAGCGGGTGACGGTCGGGCCGCGCGTGAAGCCGGTGACGGCGGCGTCGATCTTGAACTGTTCGAGGACCTCGGTGATCGCCTCGATCATCTGATCGTTCGCAGCCGACCGCGTCTTCGGCGGGTCGCCCTTGGTGAGCAGTTCCAGCGAGGGAAGCGCGTAGTCGCCTTCGATCTCGCGGTCGCGGACGAACGTCTCGGCAGGCTCGGGTTCGGACGTCTGGTCGACGACCTCGGGTGCCGGAGGGGGCTTCGGCTTCTTGCGCGCGGGAGCCGGGGCCGGCGCCGCGGCCCGACTCTCCGCGACCGAGGGCATCTCCAGCGTGGGCGGGGGCGACGCGGGCGTCTCGGGTTCGGGTGCCCGGTCATCCCACAGCGGGAGGATCTCCGTCTTCGCGTCGCCGTCGAACTCGTCGGGCGGATAGTTGTCCGCCGGGGTGCGCCGGCGTCTGGATCTCTTCGGCGCGGGCGCCTCGTCGAGAGGGTAACCGTCGACATCGAACATCGGTGGCTCGTCGTAGCCGTAGCCGTCGCCGTAACGGTCGTCGTAGTCGTCGTACTCGTCGTCGGCGCCGTAACCGAGACCGAAATAGTCGCGGAACAGTTCGGGCAGCTCACGCACCGTGGTGCCGGTGAGCAGCAGGATTCCGAAGCCGGCCGCGAGGAGCATCAGCGGCACGGACAGCCAGACGGTGAGTCCGGAGGTGAGCGGCCCGCCCACCGCGGCACCTACGAATCCGGCTCCCTCGGCGCGACCCTCCGCGTCCGTGGGTGAGCCGGAAGCGATGTGCCACAGGCCGAGGGCGGGCAGACCGACGAGCAGCCCGCCGACGACGAGCCGGGGACGGATCTCGGGATGCGGTTCGGTGCGCATGAGGGTCAGCGCGATCCCGACCGCGACGAGCGGAAGGACCGCGCTCGCGCCGCCGGTGACGGCGCGGACGGCTGCCTCGACCCACTCCCCCACGGGGCCGCCGACGCCGAACCACACCGTGCCGGCGATGATCACACCGATCGAGATCAGTCCGAGCGCGATGCCGTCGCGGCGGTGGCCGGATTCGATCTCGGTGGCGCGACCCATCGTGCGGGTCGTGGCCCCGACGGCACGGGCCGTCATCATCCAGCCGGCACCGACGGTGCGGCCGACGGCGGTGAGGATGCCCCCGGAACTGCGCCGGGGCCGGGCAGGCGCGGGTCTGCGACCGGCAGCCGGGGCACGGCGCGCGGTGCCACCGCTGCGGCGGTTCGTGGTCGACGTCGCGGCGCGCGGCTTGCGCGCGGCGGTGGACCTGCCCGAACCGGCCGTCTTCGATTTCGCGGTCGAGGTGCTCTTCGAGGTGGAGGCACCCGTACTGCGGGCGCGGGCCGTGCTGCCGCCCGAGCTCCGCGCTCCCGTCCGCGACCGAGAGGTCGTAGACGACGTTCCGCGGCTACCCGACGACTTTCCTGCCATATCCGCCAGGGTAGCCGCACGGACCTCTCGTGAACCATCAGCAACACGGGTACCGGACGGCGGCACTGGTCACACGTCGTCCGGAACGGTCCTCACAGTCCGCGTTTCGATCCCGCCAGCTCGGTCACCGCCGGCTCGTCGCCCTCGATCTCCAACCGCACCTCGTCGCGGCCGAATGCGTGCAACACGAGTTCGGACGGCTCGCCGCGCAGCACGACGGTGCGCGGTCCACGCTTGCGCACGGTGACCTTCTCCCCCGAGTCGGACCTCTCGAACACCACGGTGACGTCGCACCCGCCGTAACTGTTGCGGCCGAGCATCCGCGCGATCCGCCAGAGCTGGTCCTGGTCGTCCGCCGACAACGCTCGTGGTTCCCATCCGGGCTGCGCACGGCGCACGTCCTCGTGGTGCACGAACATCTCCGCCGCGTTGGCGACGGCATCGAGCAGGAACATCGGCGACCACTTCGGCGGACCGGAATCGACGTCGGCGAGCAGGTGCGCCCACTGCCGGTCGGTGGTGGAGCGCCGCACCTTCTCCGTGTGCCCCGCCAGGGCGGGGACGACGATGCCGGGCATCGCGTCGACTCGGCGCTCGCGGACGAGCAGGTGCGCGGCGAGGTCCCGGACCGTCCAGTCGCCGCAGAGCGTGGGCGCGTCGGGTCCGACCTCGGACATGGTGCGGACGAGGGCATGTCGTTCGCTGCGGGCGAGGCTCATTCCGCCACTCTAGCGATCGCTCCTGCCCTCGCCCATCGCGCGAACCCGTGTGTCCTCCGGGCCCGCGCCGACCGTGTTCAGGAGACCGGAATCACCGTGGGCACGATCATCGGACGACGGCGATAGGTGTCGGCGACCCAGCGGCCGACGACGCGGCGGATGCCCTGAGCGATGCGGTGGGTCTCCGTGACCCCTTCGGCGGCGAGTTCGTTGAGCGCCTTGTCCACGAGCTGCGCCGCTTCGTTCAAAGCGGCCGGGTCGTCGGAGAAGCCGCGACCCGAGACCTCCGGAGTGCTCACCGCACGGCCGGTGGCGGCATCCACCGCGACGGAGATCGAGATGAAGCCGCCTTCGCCGAGCACGAGACGATCGGAGAGCGTGGACTCCCCCACGTCGCCCACCGACAGACCGTCGACGTAGACGTGACCGACCGGGACCCGCCCGACGATCTGCGCGAGCCCGTCGACCATGTCGACGACCACACCGTCCTCCGCGAGCACGATCCGCTCGCGGGGAACACCCGTGGCCTCGGCGAGGGCGGCGTTCGCCCGCAGGTGGCGCCATTCGCCGTGAACCGGCATCGCATTGGTCGGGCGCACCGCGTTGTAGAGATAGAGCAGCTCGCCGGCCGACGCGTGACCGGAGACGTGCACCTTCGCGTTCTGCTGGGTGACGACCTTCGCTCCGCGCTTGGCGAGACCGTTGACGACCGCGAACACGGAGTTCTCGTTGCCGGGGATCAGCGACGACGCGAGCACGACGAGGTCGTCGGCCCGGATGTTGATCTGCCGGTGCTCGCCTCGGGCCATCCGGGACAGCGCCGAGAGCGGTTCGCCCTGCGAACCGGTGGACACCAGCACGATGCGGTCGTCGGGCAGGCTCGCGGCGGTGTCGATGTCGACCTCGAGGCCGTCGGGCACGTTCAGGTAACCCAGATCCTGCGCGATCTGCATGTTGCGGACCATCGACCGGCCGACGAACGCCACGCGCCTGTTGTAACGCTCGGCGACGTCGAGTGATCT
>NZ_AJVB01000388.1:0-3649 GCF_000278445.1 Rhodococcus sp. R1101 | reverse complement strand
TGCCCAGTCGCGCGAGGTCGAGTCCCGCCGTCTGCGACCACAGATCGATGCGGTCGCGCGCTCCGGACTGCTCGAGCCACGGGGCGAGCATTCCGGGTGTCTGAGACCCCTGACCGGGGGCAAGCAGCGAAATCACGATCACCAGGGAACACCGGAAGTGCGCCCCCGCGAGATGTCGGTAGCGATGAAAGCTGGCGCCTCGATTTGTAGGGTTCCCACAAATCTGCACGTCGGTGGTCGCTATCGGGTGAAAGGCCCGAGACGTTACGTGTCCGATTCGCGAATTGTGAATCGAGTGACAGGTGGTGCAGGTGATCTCAATTCGTTATGGCTTCGTGCCAGGCGGCCCACCGTCGCCGCGATCCGGAGCACGTACGCGTCGCGAGGATTTGTGGGATCTCGACCCGTTACCTCTGTGATCCGCTTCAATCGATACCGCACGGTATTTGGATGAACAAACAGCTTTCGGGCACAAGTCTCGACAGCGCCCCCACTGTCGAGGTATGCGTCCAGCGTGTCCGCGAGGGACGGTCCCGCAGCCGCCAGCGGGGCGACGACGAAGTCCTCGAGCGCGGCGATCGCACCCGGATCACCGAGCAGCGCACGCTCGGGCAGCAACTCCGCGGCATGCACCGGCCGGGGAGCGCCCGGCCAGCCCACCACGGCCTCCATCCCGGCGAGCGCTTCGACCGCGGAGACGTGCGCGGTCGTCAGCGTGGGCGTCGTCGGGCCGATCACCACCGGGTCGTCCGAGAACGCGCGCATCAACTCGGTACGGAAGGTCGCCGCATCCGCCGAACCGTGCAGATCGCCGCTGACCACCATCACCAGACGTTCGCCCTGCACCACGGCCAGAGCTGCGCGCCCGTGCTCCTGAGCGACGGTGTGCACGGTGGTGATCACCGAGACCCCTTGATCCGGCGGGGGAGTACCGACGATCACCGTCGCCGGGGCCGTGGCATCCCAGTTGAGGGTCGCGGCCCGCGACTGCATGTCGGGACCGGTGTCCCCGCGCACCACGGCGTCGACGACGAGGGCCTCGAGCCGCGTGTCCCACGCACCCCGAGACTCGGCGGCCCCCGCATATACCGCGGCCGCGGCGAAGCCGAGTTCGCGTCCGTACCGGAGGATCGCCTCGGTGAGCGCGACCAGCTGTTCCTCGTTGCGGGCGAGGGCCGGCAGCCACTGCTCGAAGAACTCCATCGCCGCGCGGACCATGTCCACCGTCTGACGCAGCGTCAGCCGCCGCGCGAGATCCTGCGGGATCATCTGGAAAGCGTCGAGACTGAACCGCAGGTCGCTGTCGGGATTGCGCACCCATTCGAGAAAATCGACCACCGAGGTCTGGATGACCAGTTGCACCGTCGAGCGCTGCGACGCGTCGAGGTCGGCGAAGAACGGCAACTGCTCCTGCATGACGTGCACGGCCTCGGTGGACAGTCGCCCCGAGAACTGCTTGACCCGACGGAGCAGAGCGTCGGGCAGCGGCGCCCGCTCGGGACGCGAAGGCGGCACCGGGCGCTCCCTGTGAGCACCCGGTACCTGCCCGATCCGGCGGGGTTGCGGCTCGTCGACCATGGGACGAAAGTACCCGCCGATCGCGAGCCGGCCGGTCACGCCACTCGGACGTGACCGGTGGACGGGTCAGGCGACGCCCGGATCCGCCATCGACACCGGGGCGGCCGTCACGTCGTCGATCTTGTAGGTGCGGGCCGCCTCGACGGCCTTCTCACGGTCGACGGCACCTTCGCGGCCCAGCGCTGCGAGCACCGCGACCACCGTGGACTCCGCGTCGATGTTGAACACGCGACGCGCGGCGCCACGGGTGTCGGAGAAGCCGAAGCCGTCGGCGCCGAGCACCGTGTAGTCGCCCGGCACCCACTTGCGGATCTGGTCGGGCACCGCGCGCATCCAGTCGGACACCGCGACGAACGGACCTGCCGCGTCGTTGAGCACCGACGCGACGTAAGGCACCGGAGCTTCCTCACCGGGGTTGAGCAGTGCCTGACGGTCGCACTCGACGCCGTCGCGACGCAGCTCGCCCCACGAGGTGACGGACCAGACGTCGGCGGACACGCCCCACTCGTCGGCGAGCATCTGCTGCGCGCGCAGCGCCTCGGGCATCATCACGCCCGAGACCAGGATCTGCGCCTTCGGGCCGGATTCCGCACCCCGCTTGTACAGGTAGATACCGCGGAGCAGACCGTCGACGTCGAGATCCTCCGGCTCGGCCGGCTGCGAGTACGGCTCGTTGTACACGGTGATGTAGTAGAAGACGTCCTCACCGCCGAAGCCGTCGACACCCTCGGTACCGCCGTACATCCGCCGCAGACCGTCACGGAAGATGTGGGCGATCTCGTAGGAGAACGCCGGATCGTAGGTGACCGCGGCGGGGTTGGTCGACGCGAGCAGCAGCGAATGCCCGTCGGCGTGCTGCAGGCCCTCACCGGTCAGCGTCGTGCGACCGGCGGTGGCGCCGAGCACGAAACCGCGTGCCATCTGGTCGGCCGCCGCCCACAGACCGTCGCCCGTGCGCTGGAAACCGAACATCGAGTAGAAGATGTACACCGGGATCATCGGCTCGCCCTGCGTCGCGTAGGACGTACCGACCGCCGTGAACGACGCCGTCGAACCGGCCTCGTTGATGCCCTCGTGCAGGATCTGCCCGACCTCGCTCTCCTTGTAGGCGAGCATCAGGTCGGCGTCCACCGAGGTGTAGAGCTGACCGTTGCGGTTGTAGATCTTCAGCGACGGGAACCACGAGTCCATACCGAAGGTGCGGGCCTCGTCCGGGATGATCGGCACGATGCGCTTCCCGATCTCCTTGTCGCGCAACAGTTCCTTGAGCACACGCACGGTTGCCATCGTGGTGGCGACCTCCTGCTTGCCCGAACCCTTGCGGACCACGTCGTAGGTCTTCTCCGCGGGTAGCTGCAGCGGCTTCGTGTTCGTGCGGCGCTCCGGCAGGAAGCCGCCGAGGGACCGTCGCCGCTCGAGCATGTACTGGATCTCGGGTGCCTCGGAACCGGGGTGGTAGTACGGCGGCATCTTCGGATCCTTCTCGAGCTCGGCATCCGAGATCGGGATCCGCTGAAGGTCGCGGAAGTACTTGAGGTCCTCGAGGGTGAGCTTCTTCATCTGGTGGGTCGCGTTGCGGCCCTCGAAGTGCTTACCGAGCGTGTAGCCCTTGATGGTGTGCGCGAGGATCACCGTCGGCTGACCCTTGTGCTCCATGGCGGCCTTGTACGCCGCGTAGATCTTGCGGTAGTCGTGACCGCCGCGCTTGAGATTCCAGATGTCCTGGTCGGAGAGATCCTTGACCAGTTCCTTCGTCCGCGGGTCGCGGCCGAAGAAGTGCTCGCGCACGAACGCGCCGTCGTTCGCCTTGTACGTCTGGTAGTCGCCGTCGGGCGTGACGTTCATGAGGTTGACCAGCGCGCCGTCCTTGTCGGCGTGCAGCAGGGCATCCCACTCGCGGCCCCACACGACCTTGATGACGTTCCAGCCGGCGCCGCGGAAGAACGACTCCAGCTCCTGGATGATCTTGCCGTTACCGCGCACCGGGCCGTCGAGTCGCTGCAGGTTGCAGTTGACGACGAAGGTCAGGTTGTCGAGACCCTCGGTGGCTGCGACGTGCGCCAGGCCGCGC
>NZ_AJVB01000387.1:0-3661 GCF_000278445.1 Rhodococcus sp. R1101 | reverse complement strand
ACGCCTCGGAGTCGCGAGGAGGCACCACGACTCCGAGGCGAGCGACGTCCGCTCCCCAGGATTCCCTCGCCGTTGAACGAATCGAGCTGCGCGACCGACCGATCGGGAGTCGTGGTCTCAGTGTCGATTCGGCAGAATCAAGCTGTCCATGACGGACGTGTCGCGCACTTCCTACTTCCGTCGTACTCGGGAATGTACCCGCACGTGTTCGACCCTCGAGGTCCCATCGGCATGTCGGCCTTCGAGGTCGTCCCCAGCAGGTCGTCGTCCGAGGCCGACGTGGAAACTGGTCGATACCTTCCCGACTGCGTGAACTCTCGCAGACCGCACTGCCGGATGCAGCGCTTCATACTTTCCTCAGGGACGGCTACAGCAAAGCCGGCGCCGAAGCGCCTGCCGTCCTCCCTCTCCGCAGGGGCGCCACTGCGCCTGTGCCCTCGGCATGGGATGCAGACCACAGACGCTTTCTATCGGGTCGACGGTCCTCTCAGCACACCCGACATCCGGTAAACGCAGTCGTTCTGATCACCGACGGTGCACCCTGCGCCGGCAGGTCACGCCGCCGCACTCGACTGTCGAGAACGAGCTCTACAGCTGCCGTCGACACCGTGCCCGACACCGTTCCTGACTGCCGCCCATCACGGCGAACTCATTCCGAAACAGTCAGTGAGTAAACGTTATCGAGGCCGGATCAGGCTCGGACGGCGTATGCGGTCTTATCGGGGCAATCCGAGTACGCGACGGGCGATCACGTTGAGCTGAATCTCGATGGTACCGCCGCCGAACAGGACTGCAGGCAGGCCGATGTGGTCGATCATGTGCCCGCCCTCGTCGACGGCTCCGGCCGGGCCGAGTAGCGAGACAAGCGCTCGCGAACCGTCCCGTTGCGCGATCGCACTGAAAACTTTCTGCACGCTGATCTCCGCGCCGACGTCGAGACCGGACAGACGACCCTGCACACTACGCAAGTTCATTGCCGACAAAGCCATCTCGCGGGCGGTGTTACGCCCGAGAGTACGCAGCGCCGCGTCGTCTCCTGCAGCGTGCCGGCCGGACTCGACGAGACCGCGTACGCGTGCGGCGGAGCCGTGCGCGAGTTCGGTCCCCATGTTGAGTCTCTCGTTGGCCAGCGTCGTGGCCGCGAGCCGCCAGCCCTGACCCGGTTCGGCGACGAGGTAGTCGTCGGGCACGAAGACATCGTCGAAGAACACCTCGTTGAACTCGGCTTTTCCGGTCGCCTGTCGCAGCGGCCGCACATCGAGTCCCTCGCTCTGCATGTCGATGAGGAAGTAGGAGATGCCTTCGTGTTTCGGCACATCGGGATTCGTTCGCGCCAGACAGATACCCCAGTCAGCCTGATGCGCAAGCGAATTCCATACCTTCTGACCTGCGATCACCCAGCCGCCGTCCACCTTGCGGGCGCGGGTGGACAATCCTGCCAGGTCCGAGCCGGCGCCGGGCTCGCTGAACAACTGACACCAGACGATCTCGCTCCGGAGCGTGGGAGCAACGAACCGCCGCTGTTGGTCCTCGGTGCCGTGGAGCAACAGTGTCGGCAGGACCCATTCCCCGATCACAGTGGTGGGTTGTTCGAGTCCGCGGCGCGCGAATTCGTCCGCGATCACGGCCTGTTCGTGCGGCGTGGCTGCCAACCCGTACGGCAGAGGGTAGTGCGGCGCGACGAAACCGGCTTCGGCCAATCGGGCTCGGCGTGCACCGCCGCGCGCCGGCGCCCACCCCTCGGTGTACACCGCGTCGTCCGGAAGCGAGAGCACTTCGTCGAGGACCTCCCCGACGCGCTCTCGCAGTTCCGGAAGGGCGTCCGTACCGACCAGCGAGAAATCGCGAGCGCTGGACATCGCGAGCTCGCCGAGCCGGCGGGCCCAGACCTCTTCCGGGCCGACGATCGAGGTGATCGACAGCGCTCGCCGCCAGTACAGGTGCGCGTCGTGCTCCCAGGTGAAGCCGATACCGCCGAGCAGAGTGACACACTCCAGAGCGATGTCGACGGCAGCCGGCACAGCCGTCACGGCTGCCTGTGCGGCCGCGAGCCGCTGCTGTTCTCGACCGTGCAGTTCCGATCGCGCGGCATCCCATGCAGCGGCAGCAGCGATGTCACGCCGTACCAGCATCATCGCCGCCTTGTGCTGCACGGCTTGGAAGCTCCCCACCGGCCGGCCGAACTGGTGCCGGTTGCGGACGTGGTCGACGGCCGTGTCCAGCGCCCACGCTGCGATCCCGGCGGCCTCGGCACCGAGCAAGGTGTTGACGATCAGGTGCACATCGTCCCTCTCGACCGGCGGCAGCAGGTGCTCGGCGGTCACCACCTCGCCGGAGAGTCGCAACCGCCCGATCGATCGAGTGAGGTCCACACCCTCGGCAACTTCGATCTCTCCGGCAGTCGAGGGAAGCCGGAACCACACCCACGCGCCATCGGCGGTGGTGGCACACACGATCACCTCGTCGGCGCCCGGCAATCCGAGCACCGGTTCGGAAAGGCCCGTTACCGTCCATCCCTGCTCGACGGGCGTCGCGACGAGTCCGGGCACGGTGACTGCGGCACCGGTCGCACCGTCGACGAACCGGCGCAGGAGATCCGTGACGACCTCGCCCGAAGGGAGTGTGGCGATCAGTGCGCTGGCGATGACGGTAGGTACCCACGGACCCGGCGCAAGGGCACGACCGAACTGCTCGGCCACGACGGCGAGCTCCGGGAGACCGGCGCCGGCACCGTGATCTTCCTCGGCCAGATGCAAAGCATGCAGGCCTTGCTGGACGCATGCGTCCCAGATCTCGGGCCGTTTCCCCTCCGCAAGTTCCGCGAATGTCTCACGGGTGCGTGCGATCGGTGCGTGACGGCGGGCCAGGCCGGCAACGGCGTCGGCAAGGTCACGATGGTCTGCGTCAAGAGCGATGGCCATGTCTACATCCGTTCCAGAATTACGCACGTGGTGGCTGCGGAGGCACAGATGGCGATCATCGCGATCTCCTTGTCCCGACGCTCGAGCTCGTCGATTGCCGTGGCCAGCAAACGAATACCCGTTGCGCCTGCTGGATGACCAAGAGCAATGGCACCACCGCCGACATTGAGCACCTCCGGATCGACCTTGTGGACCTGTGCGAACGACATGGGCACGGCAGCGAATGCTTCGTTGACCTCGAACAGGTCCACGTCGGCGACGGTCATCCCTGTGCGCTCGAACAGGGTATGCGCCGCGGCAACCGGGCCGTCCAGCATGAACTCGGTATCGCCGCCGATGACACACTGCGCGAGCAATCTGGCCCGCGGCCTCACGCCGAGGTCACGAGCCTTGTTCTCGGACATCAGCACGGCTGCGCTCGCACCGTCGGACACCTGCGACGACGTGCCGGCGGTGTGGAGGCCGCCGTCGATCGTGGGGCGCAGCCGGGCAAGCGCCTCCATGCTCGTCTCGCGCAGGCCCTGATCCTGGGTGACTCGCGTACCGAGCCCGTCGCCGGGGATTGCGACAGGAATGATCTGCCGATCGAACCAACCGTTGTCCCAGGCGGCGCGAGCGCGGTGCTGCGAACGCAGTCCGAATTGGTCGAGTTCCTCGCGCGTGAACCCACGGTGTCGCGCGATCCGATCGGCGGCAGTGTACTGATCGGGCATGTCCACCGACCAGGTCTCCGGTCGAGG
>NZ_AJVB01000386.1:0-3668 GCF_000278445.1 Rhodococcus sp. R1101 | reverse complement strand
CCAACGGATCGGGTAAGACCACCACACTCGGCATGATGCTCGGTCTCATCCGGCCGAGTGCCGGCAACGCCGTCGTCGACGGCGTGCCGTTCACGGCCCTGCAGCAGCCGGCGCAGGTCGTCGGTGCCGTGCTGGACGCGCGCAGCGCCCACCCCAAGCACCGGGCGCTGACGCACCTGCAGATCTACTGCGCCGCGATCGGTGTGCCCGACGAGCGGGCGCAGCAGATGCTCGACCTCGTCGGCCTCGGATCGGTCGCGCGACGCCGCATCGGCGAGTTCTCCCTCGGCATGCGGCAGCGACTCGCCCTGGCGACGGCGCTGCTCGGGCAACCGCGTTATCTGGTGCTCGACGAACCGGCGAACGGACTCGACCCGGAGGGCATGGCCTGGTTGCGTGACTTCCTCGGCGCCTTCGCCGGCAACGGTGGGACCGTGCTGATCTCGAGTCACATCCTGCGGGAGGTCGAGCAGATGGCCGATCGTCTCGTGGTCATCGCGAACGGGCACCTGGTCGCGGAGACCTCGATGACGGACCTGCGCGACACCTACCGCTCGCGGGTGTTCGTCGCGTCCTCCGACCCGGCCCGCCTCGCGACGGCGCTCGCCGCAGCGGGGCACACCGATGCCCAGGTGCAGCAGGACGGACGGCTCGCGGTGGTCGGTGCTGCTCCGGACCGCATCGCCGAGATCGCCGGAGCCGCGGAGGTGAGATTGTTCGGCACGAGTGTCGAGCACGTCGATCTCGAGCAGGTGTACCTGGCGATGACGGCGGGTCGCTACGCCGCCGCTCCGGGTGCGCAGTACCCGGGGCACGGACACCACCGACCCCAGGCCCAGCAGTACCCGCAGGCCCAGCAGTACCCGCAGTCGCAGTGGGGACAGCCGAACCGACCGCCGACCGGACAAGGAGGCCCCACCGCATGACCGCGCTTCTCACCGCCGAGTTCCGCAAGGTCCTGAGCCTGCGCTACTGGTGGATCCTCGGCATCGCACCGCTGATGGTGGGCCTGTTCTGCGGCGCGCTGACACTGCCGGTCGCGCGGCAACTCGAATACGGCTTCGGCGACGGTGTCGCCGAAGCCGTCGCCGCCGCGGTCGGCATCTCCCTCGCCCTGTCGCTGGTCTTCCTGTTCGCGGCGATCTTCGGCGCGGTGGCGACCGGCAGCGAGTTCGCGCACCGCACGATCATGACGACCTTCCTCACCACGAGGGGCCGCGATCGGGTCGTCGGTGTGAAGCTCGCGACCGTTGCCGTGATCGGATTGCTGTACTGCATCGTCACGGAACTCGCGGCGGCCGCGACGCTCGTGCTGTTCGGAGGCGGCTTCGAGGGCTCCGACCTCGGATCGGTCGCCCAGGTGCTGGGCATCGGCCTGTTCTGCGCGCTGATGTGGTCGCTCATCGGAGCCGGGCTCGGCCTGCTCACACGGTCCACGACGGGCAGTGTGCTCGCCATCTGCGCATGGGTGCCGTTCGGTGAACTGATCGTCTCGCTCGTCCTGCACGGTCTCGGTCTCGGAGCACTCGCGCCGTACCTGCCGGCGCAGGCCACCTGGTACGTGCTGTTCTCGGCGGTGTCCATGCCCGAGGACGTGACGCTGGAGATGACGTGGCCGCTGGCACCGCTGGTCCTGGTCTTCTGGACCGTGATGCTGGGCGGTCTCGGCTGGTGGCGGACCCGGACCGCCGACATCGTCTGACGCACCTCCCTGCGCCGCGACCGGCTGCGACCCGGTCTGTCGTCGCGCGGCGCTAATGTCGGTTCGATGGCACACGACCCGATTCCGCGCACACCGGGATGGATTTCCCGGCTCGTCGCCGAATGCCTGAAACACCGCAGAACGGCCGTGGGGGCGCTGGCCGTCACCGTGGTCGCCGCCCTGATCGACATCACCTTTCCGCTGCTGACGAAAGTCGCGGTCGACAGCGCGACCGGACAGGGCGAGGTGCCCGCCGACGACCTGCGTCTGATCGGTCTCGCCGCGGGGACGATCGCGGCCGGGGCGGTGATCCGGTTCGGCTGCCAGTACGGGCGGCGCATGCTCGCCGGACGCCTGTCGCTCGACGTGCAGCACGACCTGCGGTTGCGTCTGCTCGGCTCGCTCCAACGTCTCGACGGCCACGGTCAGGACCGCATCCGCACCGGCCAGGTGGTTTCGCGGTCCATCACCGACCTGCAGCTCGTCCAGGGTCTGCTCGCGATGGTGCCGATGTCGGCGGGAGCGCTGCTGCAGTTCGTGCTCGCGCTGGTGATCATGATGTCGCTCTCGCCCCTGCTCACGCTGGTCGCGGTGGTCACGGTCCCGATCATCGGCGGCCTCGTCCGGGTGGTGCGCCCGAAGCTGTTCGCCGCGACGTGGTCGGCGCAGCAGCGCGCGGCCGATCTCGCCCAGCACGTCGAGGAGACCGTCACCGGGGTGCGGGTCGTGAAGGGATTCGGCCAGGAGTCCCGCGCCGTCGACCAGCTCGAGGAGCACGGTCGCCGGTTGTACGCGGAGCGTCTGCGCGCGGCCCGGATCAATGCGTGGTTCTCGGCACCGCTGGGTGCCATCCCGCAGTTCGGGCTCGTCGCCACGATCGCGCTCGGCGGCTGGCTCGCCCTCGACGGTGGGATCACCGTGGGTACCTTCGTGGCGTTCACCGCCTATGTGGCGACGATGACGGCGACGACCCGCACGCTGTCGCAGGTCGTGATCATGGCGCAGTTGTCCCGCGCCGCCGTGGAGCGGGTGTACGAGGTGATCGACACCGAACCCGACGTCGCCGATCCCCCGCATCCCGTCGCGCTGCCCGACGGTCCGCTCGGGGTGCACCTGAAGGATGTGACGTTCGGTTTCGACGACGACCGGGACGTGCTGCGCGGGCTCGACCTGGAGATCGCACCCGGCGAGACCGTCGCGATCGTCGGTCCGGCGGGCTCGGGCAAGACCGTTCTCTCGCTGCTGCTCCCCCGGTTCTACGCGCCACGCCGCGGGTCGGTGTGCCTGACCGCCGACGGGCACGACATCGACGTCGCCACGCTCCGCGCCGACGACCTGCGCGGTGCGGTCGGTCTCGTCTTCGACGAGCCGTTCCTGTTCTCCGACTCGGTCGCGTCCAACATCGCGCTCGGCCGGCCCCACGCGTCGGACGACGAGATCCGGGCCGCTGCGGCAGCGGCGCGCGCCGACGACTTCGTCGACGCGCTGCCCGAGGGCTACGACACCGTCGTCGGCGAACGCGGCCTGACGCTCTCCGGTGGGCAGCGACAGCGCGTCGCGCTGGCACGGGCCCTGCTCGTCGATCCGCGGGTGCTGATCCTCGACGACGCCACCTCCGCGGTCGACGCCGAGACGGAGGCCGCGATCTACGGCGCGCTGCGGGCCGGCCGGCGACGCACGACGCTCGTGCTCGCCCATCGGCGATCGACGCTCGCGCTCGCAGACCGGGTCGCCGTGCTCGACGACGGGCGCATCGTCGACATCGGGACGGTCGACGAACTCGACGAACGCAGTCCCGTCTTCCGACGTCTGCTCTCGACCGACGAGGACGTCGTGCCGGATGCGGAGCGTCCGGTGGCGGCCGGCGAGTTGTGGCCGGAAGGCCACGAGGACGAGCCGTCCGGCGCCGTCGTCGACACGGCGGCCCCGGTCGCTGGTCGCGGCGGACCGGGGGCGGGCGGTGGGC
>NZ_AJVB01000385.1:0-3675 GCF_000278445.1 Rhodococcus sp. R1101 | reverse complement strand
CAGTTCTCGACGGCGATGACCTCCCACAGTCTAGGGAGTCGGTGCCGTGCGACCCGCATCACCGCGCCGTGCGGGCTCTCGGCACGGTCAGGTGTTGGACTGGAGGATCAGTTCGGGGATACCGGTACCGAGCGCGACGGGGTCGCATTCACCGAGCGCGTACCGATCGGGATCGAGCACGTGCCGGGCGAGCTGCAGCGAGAACGAGTCGTAGACCATGTTGAAGTGACCGCTCAGATCCTGCGGGCACAGCTCCTGGACGACGTAGTTGGTCGCGCCTCCCCCGCGCAGTGCGACGTTGCCGGCCGGCTGGATGACCTCGTCGACCTCGGTTCCGATGGTCGTGTACCGCACGCCGGGAACGGTGTCGGTGGGCGTGTTGAGTTCGGCGAGCAGTTCCGATCCCTCGAGTTGCTGCACGAGCGCGACGGAGAATTCGCCCTCGACGATGTCTGTCGCTCCGGGCAGCGTGGCGACGGCCGCACCGATTCCGTAGAAAGTGCCCCCGTAGGTGGGTGACGCCATTCCGACCCACCGGTCGACGATCTCGGCACCACCGAGTTCGTTGATGTAGTACCGAGCGACGGTGGCTCCCTGCGAATAACCGACGACGTCCACCTCCTCCGCACCGGTGGCGCCCTGTACCTCGGTGACGAAGTCGCCGAACTGTGCTGCGGAGACCCGGATGTCACCCGTGCCGTAGTCGTCGGCGCCGTCGGCGAGACCGTAGTTCAGTGCAAACACGCACCAGCCCGATGCGGCGAGCAGCGGTGAGAGCGCAGCGAAGTCGGAGTACGCGTCGGAATCGGTGCCGTGCGCGAGCACCACCGGGCGGGGATGCTCCTCGGACGGCACACACGAGAAGTCGTTACTGCCCGCCGGCGCGGTGTCAGGATTGTTCTCGGCATACTCGGCTGCTTCGGCATGGCCGGTGGCCACCGGTCCCGCCGGGACCGGCACGCTGCTGACGGAACCCTCACCGAGACCGAGGATCGGCCCGTCACCGGGCGAGATCGGCTGCGCCGCCGCTGTACCGGCAGTGAGCATCGCGGCGACGCACAGGCCGACGACACCGCCGACATTCCGCCCGGCTCTCATTCGTCCGTCCTCTCCTTCTGCGCGCCTTCCCGGCACCTACGAAAGAGATCGGTCACAATAACCAGCTTCGCTACTGTGACGAATGGTATCTCCCGCACGGTGTGTCGCTGTCGTTTCTGCGTACGACAGGAGCCTGATGGACCTTGCGCTCGATCCACGGCGGTTCCACACTGAGAACAGCCTCCGCCGACGGAACTGTACGGTGCGAACACGGTGTCCTCACCGTCCTCGCACATCTCGACCTGCACTTCGCATGTGCCGTTGCTCACCGATCCATCGGAGACGTCATGATCACCGATCCCGACGGACCCGCCGATACCCGAATCATGGGAATCGTGCACTCGGCCCTGCGCCGCGACCTCCTTCGTATCGAGGTGGCCACCGCCACGAAGACCTGGCAGGAGACCCATCGCGTGGCTCTCGCCGACCACGTGCTGTGGATGATGGACTTCCTGCACCACCACCACGAGTCCGAGGACAAGGGGCTCTATCCGCTCGTGCTGCGATGCAACTCCGAAGCCGGCCCACTCGTGGACAGGATGAACACCGACCACCGCACGATCGAACCGGCGATCTCGGCCGTCGAGGCCGCCGCCCTCGATCTCCGCTCCGACCGTCCGGGTTCCGGAGAGGCGCTCGGGGCCGCTCTGTCCCGGCTGTCCGAGGTTCTGCTCCCCCACCTCGAACTCGAGGAACGGGAGATGATGCCGCTGGTCTCGAAGAGCATCACCGATGCGCAGTGGCGGGCGTGGGACGACGAATTCAACATCGGGCCGAAGGGAATGCAGCAACTCGGCAAGGAGGGGAACTGGCTCATCGACGGCCTCGACGCGTCGTCGCGAGATCACGTCGTGCATCTCGTGCCGCCGGTGCCGCGCTTCATCCTGCTGCACATCCTCGGCATACGACACCGCCACGAGTTCGCAGCGCTGTGGAAGGGTTCCGAAGCCGCATCCATTCCTTCGCAACCGATTCCGAAAGCGGCGTAAGGCGCGAGGCGAGGATCCGGAGAGATCCTCCCGTGGCCGGATCAACCGATACGCGGCGGATCCACCTGGACCCGCAGTGGCCCGTCCGCGCGACGTGCCGTGCGGGTGGCCTGCGCGTCACGCAGGGACCGACCGAGTGCGCGACCGCGCTCCCGTGCGACCCGCACGATCATCCGGTGCACGTCCTCCGGTTCGGGCCCGTCGGATCCGAACGGCAGTCGCTGTCCCGGCGGTAGCGGTACGGGTCCGAGTACTTCGGCTCCCTCGGGCAGGTGTGTGGCCCCGAGCAGTTCGGCGACCGCCGCCGACGACCCGTCGATCGCGGCCATGTGGACCGCGGGAGGGAATCCGACCTCGGCTCGTTCGGAGACCTCGGATCGGGCATGTCCCACGGGATCCCAGCGCACGAGTGCCTGCACGGTGGGGATCCCGGAATCCGCGACGACCACGACCTGTCCCCCCTCGGCGAACGAGCGCACGAGGGCCGACGCCGTGAGCCAGCGCCGCAGCGTCTCCTCGGCGGCACGCAGATCGGCTCTACCGAGCAACGCCCACCCGTCGAGGAGCAGCGCCGCCCCGTAACCGCCCTCGGCGACCGGTTCGGCTCCCACGGTCGCGACGACGAGCGCCGCCGAACCGGGCACCGCGTGTTTGACCTCGTTTCCGCCGGAGGTCACGACGGGCACACCGGGAAAGGCGCGTCCCAGTTCCTCTGCGGTGCGAGCCGCCCCGACGACCACAGCCCGCAACGAACGTGCACCGCACGCGTGGCACCGGTGCCGCGCGTCGGCGACACCGCACCACCGGCACGCCGGGATCGCGGCTCCGTCGGGCCCGGCCGCGGTGGGCAGCGCAAGCGGACCGTTGCAGTGCCGGCACCGAGCGGGTGCCCGGCACTTGCCGCACGCCAACGCGGGCACGTAACCGCGCCGTGGTACCTGCACGAGGACCGGGCGCTCCGACGCGAGAGCGGACCGCGCGGCGGCGAACGCGATGGCCGGCAGCCTTGCGGCACGCGCGGCCGGGTCCCGCGCGAGTGCCTGATCGCTGTCGGCGAGGGCTGTGACCTTGGGAGCGCACGCCCTCACGACGTCACGGGGCGCCACGAGGTCGTGCGCCCATCCGGCGTCGACGAGTGCCTGGGTCTCCGCGGTGCGCGCGTGCCCGGCGATCACGATCGCGGCACCGACCGCGTGGGCGCGCAGGGCGGCCACTTCGCGGGCGTGCGGATACGGCGACCGCGGCTCACAGTGCAGGTCGTCGCCGTCGTCCCACACCACGAGAAGCCCGAGATCGGGTGTCGGCGCGAACACCGCGGCACGGGTCCCGACGACGATCCGCGCGGAGCCTCTCAATGCCGCGAGCCAACGCCGATAGCGTTCGGCCGGCCCGAGACCGGCGGCGAGGCCGACGACGTGATCGGCCCCGGCGACATCGGCGCACGCCGACACGAGGCGGTCGAGGTCGCGCTGGTCGGGGACGACGAGCACGGCCGCCTTTCCCGAGGCCAGGGTCAGCGCGGCGAGTTCGGCGAGCCGACGGGGCCAGTCCTCACCAGGCAGCGCCTGCCACGCCGCGCGCGGGGCAC
>NZ_AJVB01000384.1:0-3683 GCF_000278445.1 Rhodococcus sp. R1101 | reverse complement strand
CCCCGAGATGCGATCGCCGAATGCAACTGCGTCTGCCGGCGCGCCGAGACGAATGCGATCGCGGCGTGAGCTGCCAGCACTTCCCCGATGTGGATCGACTCCTCGTCAAAGACATTCGGTTCGGAGGAGAACAGGTTCAGCGCCCCCGCCTGCATGTTGTGGGTATAGAGCCGGAACGACACGATGCTGCGCACCCCGGCTTCGACGGCCGCCGCGGTGAACAGGGGCCAGCGCGATTCCGCAGCCAGGTCGTCGCTGCGGGTGAACACCGTGTCCGTGGCAGCATCCACGCACGGTCCTTCTCCGACCCGAGCTTGCAGCGAATCGATCTGCGGAGGCAACTGCGAGGTCGCTGCGTACGATTCGTACTTTCCACGGTCGGCGATGACGAGCACGTCGGCGCTGTCGGCGCCCGGAATCAGCTCTACCGCGGCAGCAGTGATGCGCTGCAGGGTCGCGTCGAGATCCGTACCGGCGCCGTCGAAGGAACGGGCGAGTTCGGCCATCGTGCGACTCAGACGGGCGGGGTTCAGGTCGGCCATGGGCACACTTTCGAAAATCGGTGCGGTCGGTACAGGCATCGACAGCAGTGGGAGCATCGGCACCGTCGCCGCGACACCACGCTCTGGGACCCCCAGCCTATCGCCGGGCCGATGGCATGGTCCGGCCACAGAGCGAATGCACGAAACGCTCGAGACTTCGGTCCGATGATGGCCGACCCCGAAGAGCCGGGCCGGCCACGTGCCGGAGCCGTACAGGCCTCCGGAAGGCAGTGGTCAGCGGATCTCTTCGACCACGCTCGTGCCCTTCTCAGGACGCGATTCCCAGGCCCAGCTCTCTTCGAGGCGTATGCGGCCGTCGCTGAGCACCTCGATCCGGCTGTCGCAGACTCCGCTCGCGGTACAGCCGTCGACACCGAGGTGGACATACCGGAAGTGCAGTCGCTCACCGTTACGTGTCCCGACGAGGAAACCCCGCACTATCTCTCCGCCGTCGTAATCGGCCCAGATGACAGCATCGTCCTGGTGATACCGAAAGCGTGTGGCGCCACCGACCTGCCCGGTGGGCGAGTTGCTGACACCGGCGAACACCCTTCCATCCAGGTCGACGGTGGATGGCGAGTGATGCGCGGCATCGGCAGTGGTCATCTCGGCACCGTAACGGAGACCTACCCCGGGAGCATCCGGAGCCCGATGCGGAGCATCCGCCTATCTGCTGATGGGTGGAAGCACGAGCAACAGTGGTCGACTCCGGCCGGCGCACGACCACGACACTCACGGCCGTGGGTTCGTGCGCGTCCACCGAGGCCGGTCGCTGCGGGTGGCCGCCGCGCAACGCCCACACGGGACGACGCCGTGTTCGCCCAGTTCCGCCAGGTACAGCGCATCGCTCCACGGCACGTGCGGGAAGCGATCGAGGCGCGCGCGGGAGAGCGGAACTCCGCACAGGGTCTGATTGGTGCCGGGCGTCCACGCGTGCGTGTCGCCGGCGGGATAGCGGATCCCGTCGGTATCGATCCATCGACTCGACGCCGCGACTGCGGGCCGGCCTTGCTGCGCCATACGCCCGGGTTCCCCATCCGACGCGGGGTTACGCCTCGCGGCCGGGGGAGCTGCGGCAACGAATAACGCGAAACTACGACCGGCGGCTCACGACTCGATTCGTGAGGCCGCGAGCATCTCCTCGATCGATACGAACTTCAGTCGCGAGCGTCCCGCCGCGGAACCGCGGGACTTCTCCTGCTTGTCGATCTGCAGCCAACCGCGGTAGTCGATGTGCTCGGGGCGTCGCTCGGCGACCAGCGCCGCCAGCTTCTCCCGGTCGGCGACCGGCTCGGGCAGCTTGCCCTCGACGAAATCGTCGAGGATCTTCTCGACGGTTTCCGCAGAGCACTGCTTGTTGGTGCCGATCACGCCACTGGGACCACGCTTGATCCAGCCCGCGGTGTAGACACCGGGCACCGGTGCTCCGGTTTCGGCGTCGATCACCCGACCGCAGTCGTTGGGGATGACCCCGCGCCGCTCGTCGAAGGGCAGACCCGCCGGCGCGGTGCCTCGATAGCCGATCGAGCGCAGCACCAACCCAGTCTCGAGGGTCTCGGTCTCCCCTGTCGGACGGGCCTCGAGCCGACCGTCGACCTCGACGAGTTCGTTGCGTTCGAGCGTGATCGACTCGACAACACCGTCGCCGGAGATCTCCACCGGCGAGGCGAGATAGCGCAGCACGATCCGCTTGTTGCCCTCGGTGGCGGTGCGCTGCGCGAAGCCCTCGACCTGCCGCACCTTCAGCGCCAGGCGGGGTTCGACCTGCGGATCGTCGATCAGCGCGCGGCTGACCGGGTCGAGTTCGACCTCATCCCGGTCGACGACCACATCGACACCGGGCAGCGAGCCGAGCGCGAGCAGTTCCGGGTTGGTGTAGGCGGCCTGCGCCGGGCCGCGCCGGCCCACGACCACGACCTCGCGGATGTTCGACGTCCGCAGCGCCTCGAGGGCGTGTTCGGCGATGTCGGTGCGCGCGAGCTCGTCGGGGTCCGTCACCAGGGCTCGCGCGACGTCCAGGGCGACATTGCCGTTGCCGATGATCACCGCGCGCTCGGCAGACAGGTCGAAAGTGTGGTCGGCGAAATCGGGGTGGCCGTTGTACCAGGCGACGAACTCGGTCGCGGCGCGGCTGCCCACGAGGTCCTCACCCGGGATGCCCAGCGTGCGGTCGCTTGCGGCACCGACGGCGTAGATCACCGCGTGATGGTGCGCGAGCAGTTCCTCGTGGGTGATGTGGGTGCCGACCTCGACGTTGAAATAGCACTGGGTGTTCTTGTGGCCGATGGCGCTGCGGAAGAGGTCGCCGACTCCCTTGGTGCTCTGATGATCGGGGGCCACACCGGCGCGGACGAGACCGTAGGGGGTGGGCAGGCGGTCGAAGATGTCGACCTGCACCGCCGAGTGCGCCACCAGATCCATCGCCGCGTAGCACGCCGCAGGACCCGAGCCGACGATCGCCACCCGCAGCGTGCCCAGCTCGGCGGGCAGCTTGCGGCGCGTGCGCAGCTCGGGCCAGTCCGGTCCGATCGGGTAGCGCCGGTAGTACTCGGCGTTGATCTCGAGATACGGCTCCTGCGCCGGCGTGAGTTCGTTGTCGGCGGCGATCGCATCCACCGGGCACTCGTCGACACAGGCCCCGCAGTCGATGCACGTGTCGGGATCGATGTAGAGCATCTCCGCGGTCGCGAAGGGTGCTTCGTCGGGTGTCGGGTGGATGCAGTTGACCGGGCAGACCTCGACACACGAGGCGTCGTTGCAGCACGCCTGGGTGATTACATAAGCCACAGTTCTACCTGCCTACCGTGCCGATTCCGGACAACGAACCGGCCTCAGACTAGTACACGTTCCAGTTTTGGTCGAGAACCGCGTTCTTAAAACGACATCAACGCATTTCGGACTGCCGAGGCGCGTCAGATGTCCGCTTCGGTACCCGACTCGATGCGGAAACCGATCTTGAGAGTGACCTGCGTATGCGCCACCCGCCCGTCGTCGATGTGGCCCCGGATGTTGACCGTCTCGAACCACTCGAGATGCCGCGTGGTCTCCGCTGCTCGCGCCACCGCTTTCGCGATCGCGTCGTCGACTCCCGTCGTCGACGATCCGACGACCTCGATCACCCGGTAGACATGGCTCATGGCT
>NZ_AJVB01000383.1:0-3690 GCF_000278445.1 Rhodococcus sp. R1101 | reverse complement strand
CGGCCGGCTCGCACGACCCGGCCGGGAATTCCGTGAATGTCACTGTCCGCGAACAACTCCGCGACCTGCTGGGACCAGCCGTACGCATACAGCGGGTCGGCTCCGGACAGGGCATCGAGGTGCACGGTGACTCCTGGTTCATGGTGAGACGCGGGTGGTCCGCTTCGACAGATCCGATAGTGAACTTCGCACCCCGGCAATGCAATCGAATTTCCGCGTATGCGCCCTCAACCGCGGTGGGCCGACAGCAACCAGGCCGGGAGCATCGAACGGCCCTTGTCGTCGCGTTGCCACGCGGCAGCCTCTTCGTCGCCGAGAAATGCGTGGATGAAGGCCGGCCGCACGTCGTCGACGGTCCAGAACTCGGCGACCGCGTCGCGCAACTCGTCGTCCGTCACCGGATCGGGTCCCTGACCCTCTTCGGGGAAGGCGTCCTTCGAGAAGGCCAGGACGAAGAAGGACGCACTCGGAGCAGTGGCACGGGTGACGGCGCTCAGGTAGGCGCTGCGCCGGTCCACGGGCAGCGAATGGAACAGGGTGCTGTCGACGATCGTCGCGAACCGGCCGTCGAAACCCGTGAACGAAGTGATATCGGCGACCTGGAAGGTCGCGGTCGTCAGGCCCCGTTCCGTCGCCGCCGCTCGAGCGGCTTCGATGGCGGTCGGCGACAGGTCGAGACCGACCACGGTGTATCCCTGCGCCGCGAGATGGAGGGAGGTCTCGGCATGCCCACAACCTGCGTCCAGCACGTCGCTACGGAATCTGCCCTCGTCGATCAATCGGGCGATCTCGGGTTGGGATTCGCCGATGTTCCAGGGTACGGGGCCCGAAAACCCTTCGGCGACGCCCCGGTAGATGTCGTCCCACGGTGCAACCTGGCCGTCCTCGGTCATGGATCCGACGGTACGCCCGCCGCCGGATCCACCGCACCGATTCCGAATTCGGCACCGGTAACCGGTTCACTCGGCCGGGTTCGTGAGGAAGGATCGACAAGCGCCACCGTTCGAGAGGGGAACTCACTCGTGACCGAAACTGCCGCATCCGCACCCGCCGGCCCCGGCCGGGAACGCCAGGGCGTCGTGTACCGCAACGGAGCGCTGGGCCGGCGCCCGGCCGTCCCCACATCCTTCGGCGACCTCGAACGCGCCGCGCGACGCGCGAGTTCGAAGCGGGCCTGGGCCTATGTCGCGGGCGGCGCCGGCGAGGGACGCACGATGCGCAACAACCGGCGCGCGTTCGACCGATGGGCGATCGTCCCGCGTATGGCCCACGGAGTCACCGAACGCGACCTGCGTACGACCGTGGCAGGAACGTCGCTCTCCTCACCGCTGCTGTTGGCCCCGATCGGAGCGGGAGCGTTGATGGCCGCGGACAGCGACCTGGCGATCGCGCAGGCGGCCGCCGCGACCGGCGTGCCGTACATCTTCTCCAATCAGGGCTGCAATTCCATGGAGGACTGTGCTGCCGCGATGGGCTCTGCGTCCCACTGGTTCCAGCTGTACTGGAGTTCCGACGAGGATCTCGTCGACAGCCTGCTGCAACGGGCCGAAGCAGCCGGCGCCGAGGCCGTCGTCGTCACCCTCGACACGACGATGCTGGGGTGGCGTCCGCAGGACCTGAATCTCGGGTCGCTGCCGTTCGCACGTGGTGAGGGCATCGCGCAGTACACCTCGGATCCCCGCTTCCTCGACATCGTCCGGCAGCGGATCGACGCCGCCCGCGAGATCGTGACGGAGCGACCCGACGTCACGCTCGGTGCGATCCGCACACTGCTGTCGATGACCCGTAACCATCCGGGCCGATTCCTCGACAACCTCCGCTCCCCCGTGCCACGCGCCGCAGCGGAGACCTTCCTCGACATCTACTCGAATCCGGGGCTGAGCTGGGAGCATCTGGCGACGTTGCGTGATCGGACTCGACTTCCCATCGTGCTCAAGGGAATTCTGCACCCCGACGACGCACGTCGCGCCGTGGACCTCGGTGTCGACGCCCTCGTCGTGTCGAACCATGGTGGACGCCAGGTCGACGGATCGATCGCCTCGCTCGATGCCCTGCTCGACATCCGCGCGGCGATCGGCCGGGAGCCGACCGTGCTGCTGGACAGCGGGATCCGAAGCGGTGCCGACGTCTTCGTCGCGCTCGCGCTCGGCGCGGACGCCGTGCTGCTCGGCCGGCCCTACATGTACGGGTTGGCGATCGCGGGTCGACAGGGCGTCGAGGAGGTGGTCCGCAACGTGATCGCCGAGTTCGACCTCACCATGGCGTTGACCGGTGCCCGATCGATCGCCGATATCGACGAACGGTTCGTCCGGCCGAATCCCTCCTTCTGAAACAGGGTCAGGCCTTGCGCGCACGCACCTTGCGGTAGGGAGTCTCGTCGATGCGCGTGGTGATCTCGGCGACCATCTTGTCGTACGACTCGTTCTTGCGGGCGATGCCGATGAGCTGCTTGGTGGTGCGCGCCGCAGCGCGCAGGTTCATCGGGCGCCCCTCGATGCCGTACATCAGGCGTGCCCACTCCGGCAGGAGCGACAACATGCCGTCCTGCACGACGACGAAGGTGAACACCTTCACCGGATTGCCCCACAGGTTCGGCTTCCGGAGTGCGTGCGTCACCTCGGCGGCGGCGAGCGACAGCGACAGCCAGTGGCGCTGCTCGTCGACGTACGCCTCGAGGTCGGCCCGGGTAGCGGGCAGGCGGGCAGGGTCCGCGCCGACGAGTTCTGCGGCGATGCGCTGTTCCCGCCATGCCCGCGACGCGAGAGGACGGATCGGCGTACACCCTCCACGAGACGGAGCCGGGGCCGCAGTAGCCGTCGTCTTCACGCGGCGCGTTCCGGGCAGGGTGGGGGTGATTGCGGTTACGGGTAGGGCTCCTTCAGCACCGGGGGAAGTGCATATCGGGAGAATGTCATTTCCGTGTGCGAAGTTTCGCGCGCCGCTCAGGCCCTTCACCCCACACTCACCCCGGAAGATCACCTCATGTCTTCAGGTACGCCAACGCCGACCGGGCGGCGTGGTACCCACACATGCCGTGCGCCCCGGCACCCGGCGGAGTCGCCGCCGAGCACAGGTACACGCCGGAAACGCCGGTCGCGTACGGGTCCAGAGCCGGGCGGGGCCGGAGCACGAGCTGCACCGCACTGTTGGCTCCGGTGACGATGTCCCCGCCCACGTAGTTCGCGTTGTGGACCGACATCTCGGTCGTCGTCCGCACGTGCACCGCACGGATCGTGTCGCGGAAGCCCGGGGCGAACCGTTCGATCTGAGCGGTGATCAGCTCGGTCGCGTCGCCGGTGTACCCGTGCGGGACGTGCGCGTAGGCGTAGAGCGGGTTCAGGTTCCCTGCGGAGCGCGACGGGTCGGCGAGGAACTGCTGGCCGACCAGGACGTAGGGGCGATCGGGCATGGTCCCCCGGTTCACCTGACGCTCGACCGCCGCCGTCTCGGCGTACGAACCGCAGACGTGGACGGTGCCGGCGCGGCGGGACGGTTCGTGCTCCCACGGCACCGTGCCATCGACGGCGTACTCGACCTTGAACGCCCCAGGCCCGTGCTTGTACCGACGGTAGGCGCGGGCGGTGCGGCGAGGCAGCCTGGCGCCGACGATCCGCACGGCGTCGGCGGGTGAGGTGTCGAGGAGCACCAAATCGGGGTTGCCGAGTTCGTCGAGGGACTCCACGCGCACCC
>NZ_AJVB01000382.1:0-3707 GCF_000278445.1 Rhodococcus sp. R1101 | reverse complement strand
ACCATGCGGTAGTGCAGGTAGTTGTCGAGCTCGGGCATGTCGCGGGTGATGAATGCGCGGTCGGTCGCGATGGAGTTGCCCGCCAGCGGGGCCGTGCCGGCCTCCGTGACGTGCTCGCGGATGTACGCGAGGACCTGCTTCTCGGCCTCGGCGAGGCTGACCGTGGAGCGCCGCACCTCTTCGGTGAGCCCGGACCGCTCGTGCATCTGCTGCACGACCGCCGGCATGTCGGCGAGGGCGTCGTCATCGGCGTGGATGACGATGTCCACGCCCTCGCCGAGCACGTTGAGATCACTGTCGGTGGACCAGAGCTGCGATCTCGATCAATTTGTCGCTGCCGAGACGCAGTCCCGTCATCTCACAGTCGATCCATACGAGTTTGTCCTGCACGACAGACAGACTAGCCATCGGATGCGCACTCACGAGGGGCGGCATCGAGGGCCGGAGACGAAATGCCCGACATCACGCCTTGACGGGGACGGTGCGTGATGCGGCCGGCCGGACCGGGCGGCGCGCGGCAGGGGCACGGTGCCGGCCGATCGTCCGGCCTTCACCGGTCCCGTTCTGCACTGCCGGCCCGTTCTGCACTGCCGTCCCGTTCTGCGCTGCCGTCCCGTTCTGCGCTGCCGTCCCGTTCTGCGCTGCCGGCCCGAGCGGCAGCGAGCCGTTGCGGGTGAAATCGTGACTCAGGAAGGACTCGGGGGAGTCGTCGAGGATCTCCATCCACGGCGCCGGCAGCGGCGGAGCGAGGGTGCCGGTCAACGTCGAGGCGTAGCTCTTGTTCCGGTACCCCATGATGTCGTTCTTCTTGTCCTTCTTCCACTGCTTGAACACCTCGCCCTGGCGTTCGACGTGGAACTCGGGGTAGTCGGTGCGGTCGACCAGATCGCGGATGTAGGCGGCCTGGAAGTCGATGTCCTCCACCGGCGACGACAGCTTCTCCTCGCGTGCCCGCCACTCGTCGATGTCCTTCTCGCGGGTGTCGAGATCGGGCAGGTCGACGCGGCCGAGCATGACGTCGCGTGCGTACCAGGCCTGCGCGTCGAACATGTTGAACGTGAAGTACTGGTCCTGTGCGCCGAGGTACATCAGCCTCGGATTGCGCTGGAAGAAGATGCCCTTGTAGATGTCGCGCGGATACAACCGGTTGTTGGTGCGCAGCGACAGTTCGTCGGGCAGGAACGGATAGTGGTGCTTGTAGCCCGTGCACAACACGATGGCGTCGACCTCGCGCGTGCTGCCGTCCTGGAAGTGGGCGACCTTGCCGTCGACGTGGGTGAGCAGAGGCACCTCGGAGAACTGCTGGGGCCAGTCGTGGCCCATGGGTGCCGTGCGGTAGCTGAAGGTCACTTGTTCGGCGCCGTACTTGACGCACTGGGTGCCGATGTCCTCGGCGGAGTAGCTGCTGCCGACGAGGAGCAGGCGCTTGCCGGTGAACTCGCGGGCGTCGCGGAAGTCGTGAGCGTGCAGTACGCGTCCCGGGAACCGGTCGAGGCCCTCGAAGTGGGGAACGTTCGGAGTGGAGAAGTGGCCGGTTGCGACGACGACATAGTCGAATTCGTCGGATTCGAGGACGCCGCGGTTGTGGTCCATCACCGTCACGGTGAACTTCTGCGTCTCGTCCGACCAGTCGACCCACCGCACTGCAGTGTTGAAGCGGATGTACTTGCGCACGTCGCTCTTGGCGACGCGACCCATGATGTAGTCGAGCAGGACGGCCCGTGGCGGGTACGACGGGATCGGGCGGCCGAAGTGCTCCTCGAAGGAGTAGTCGGCGAACTCGAGGCATTCCTTGGGGCCGTTGGACCACAGGTAGCGGTACATGCTCGCGTGGACGGGTTCACCGTTCTCGTCGAGTCCCGTGCGCCAGGTGTAGTTCCACATTCCGCCCCAATCGGGCTGCTTCTCATAGCAGACGATGTCGGGGATCTGCTCCAGACCGGCCTTTCGGGCTGCTTCGAATGCGCGCAGCTGCGCGAGTCCACTGGGACCTGCTCCGAGAATGGCGATCTTGGGCGTCAATGTGCTTCTCCTGTGCTCGTGAAATGTTTCGCGTAGTTCGTTGCTAGCACAAGTCATTGTTTTTGCGAATGATCTTCGTTTCCTCGCCGCTTCGAGTTCTCCCGAAGAACATGCAGGTCATGAAGGGTGTCGGGCTAAACGCTCGCGCGACATCGGTTGTGATCGGAATCACTGTAATGCGACAATTCTGGCGCTCGATAGAAATGGTCTTTCCGTAGCGTGAGGGGCCGGTACCGTCACGGTGGGCAGGTCGACGCCGGAGGGGGCGAGTATGACCGAGAACCCGGAAATTTCCACTGCTGCCATCGCGTCCGGATACGACGTGATCGGCGAGGCGCTCGAACTGGGAAGTGTCGTTCTCGACGGCGTCGCCGACCCGGACGCGCAGGTGCGCATCCCGCTCGCCACGATCAACCGTCACGCTCTCGTCGCCGGCGTTACCGGCACGGGCAAGACCGAGACGCTGCAGATGATGGCAGAACAGCTGTCGTCGGCGGGGGTTCCGGTGGTGATGGCGGACGTCGAGTCCGATCTGTCGGGCCTGTCCGCCGCAGGCGAGCCGAACGAGGACGTGCTCACCCGGGCGGCCGACACCGGGGACGAGGAATGGACCCCGACGGGTCATCCCGTGGCCTTCTACTCGGTCGGCACCGACGGCGTCGGCATCCCGGTCCGTGCCACCGTCACTTCCTTCGGCCCGATCCTGCTCTCGAAGGTGCTCGGCCTCGACACGACTGAGGAATCGACGCTCGGACTGATCTTCCACTGGGCCGACCGCAACGGACTTCCGCTGCTCGACCTCGCCGACCTGCGGCAGGTGATCCGGTACCTGACGAGCGACGAAGGACGCGACGCACTCGACGAACTCGGCGCCGTGTCGCCCGCGACCACCGGTGTGATCCTTCGCGCCGTCGTCGGCCTCGAGAGCGCGGGTGGCGACGGATTCTTCGGGGAACCCGAACTCGAGGTCGAGGACCTGCTGCGTGTGATCGACGGCCACGGGACGATCAACCTGTTCGAACTCGGCGAGGACGCCACCCGTTCTGCGCTGTTCTCGACCGTCCTGATGTGGTTGCTCGCCGGCCTGTTCCAGGCGCTGCCGGAGGTGGGTGACGTCGACAAGCCCCGGCTCGTCTTCTTCGTCGACGAGGCGCACCTGCTCTTCACGGACGCGTCGAAGGCCTTCGTGCACCAGATCGAGCAGACGGTGAAGCTCATTCGTTCCAGAGGGGTCGGCGTGGTCTTCTGCACGCAGCTACCCACCGACCTTCCCAGGAGCGTGCTGTCGCAACTCGGCGCGTGGGTGCAGCACGCGCTACCCGCCTTCACCCCCGAGGACGAGGCCGCGCTCGCGAAGGTCGTGCGCACCTTCCCGAAGACGGACGCCTACGACCTCGCCGAGGCGCTGACCGGGCTCGGTACCGGCGAAGCGATCGTGACGGTCCTGTCCGAGCTGGGCGCGCCGACGCCCGTCGCCTGGACGCGTCTGCGACCGCCGCGTTCGCTGACGGGCACGGTGGGGAGAGCGCGATGCGCGCGTCGGCGCAGGCGAACCCGCTGTACGGAAAGTACGGCCGCACCATCGACCGGGAATCGGCGTACGAGAAGCTCACCGCGTCGATGGTCGGGGCGACCGATGTCGAGCCCGTCCCGGACGTGCCGTCGCCGGCGCCGGACGAAGCCGG
>NZ_AJVB01000381.1:0-3734 GCF_000278445.1 Rhodococcus sp. R1101 | reverse complement strand
CCGTTCTCGAGGCGGCCGTGGTCGCAGCACCGAGCGAGAAGTGGGGCGAACGTCCCGTCGCCTACGTGACGTTGCGCAGCGGCGCGAACGCCGACGAGGCGGAACTGCGGGCACACGTGCGTTCGCAGCTCGCCGGCTTCAAGGTGCCCGACAGCATCGTCTTCGGTGCCCTGCCGAAGACCGCGTCCGGAAAGATCCGCAAAGTCGAACTGCGCGAGCGTTTCTGAGCTCCGGCCGGGACGGTTCCCGACGTCACTTCTCGTCGAGGACCGTCCCGGCCCGCTCGGGCAGGGTGAACGCGGCGAGTGCGGCGACGACGAACGACGCCGCGAACGCGCCGAAGACGAGACCGTTGCCACCGGTGTCCAGCAGCACCGGCACCAGCAGCGGCGCGATGATCGACGCGAGCCGGCCGAAGGCCGCGGCCGAACCGGTGCCGGCGCCGCGGACCGGTGTGGGATACAGCTCGGGGCCGATCGCGTACAACGCACCCCACGCTCCGAGATTGAAGAACGACAGCGCCATACCGGCCGCGACGATTGTTCCCGGCGTCTCGGCGAGGCCGAACAGCCCCGCCGAGACGGCCGAACCGGTGAGGAAGACACCGAGCGTCGTGCGTCGTCCCCACACCTCGATCAGCCACGCCGCGACGCCGTAGCCCGGCAGCTGGGCGAGGGTGATGATCAGCGTGTATCCGAACGAGGTGACCAGGTCGAAGCCCTGCGCGACGAGCAGGCTCGGCAGCCAGATGAATGCGCCGTAGTACGAGAAGTTGATGCCGAACCACACGATCCACAGCGCGGCGGTGCGGCGGCGCAGGTTCGGCGCCCACACCGATCCTCGGGCGACCGGCTCTGCCACGGCCACGGGTTCGTGGCCCTCGTCGGGGACAGAGGCGACGCCGGCCGATCGCTCGTAGTCGCGCACGATCGACTCTGCTTCCGCGTAGCGTCCGCGACTTTCGAGGAAGCGCACCGATTCGGGTAGACCGAACCGCACGACGAGGGCGTAGGCGGCGGGGACGAGACCGACGGCGAGTGCCCACCGCCAGCCGTTGTCGCTCGTGGGGACGACGAAGTATCCGATCAGGGCGGCCAGGAGCCAGCCGACCGCCCAGAACGCCTCGAGGGCCACGACCACACGCCCCCGTATCCTGCGGGGCGCGAACTCACTGACCAACGTCGACGCGACCGGCAGTTCGGCACCGAGACCGAGTCCGACGACGAACCGGAGAACGATGAGCATCGCCACCGAAGTCGACAGCGCCGCAGCGCCGGTCGCCAACCCGTAGACGAGCAGCGTCGCGGCGAACACCTGCCGGCGTCCGATACGGTCGGCGAGCAGACCACCGAGCGATGCACCGATCGCCATACCGACGAAGCCGATCGATCCGATCCACGACAACTGAGTGGACGACAGATCCCACTGCACGGCCAGCGCCGCCATGACGAACGAGATCAACCCCACGTCCATGGCGTCGAGGGCCCAGCCCACGCCGGAGCCGGTCAGCAGGCGGCGGTGTCTGCCGGTGAACGGCAGGTCGTCGAGCCGCTGGGTGCGAGTGGTCATGCACCGAAACGTACCGCAGCCTCCGGGCCCGATCAGCCGCGCGCGGCGGCCTCCAGAGCCGAGACGTCGAGCCGGCGCATTGTCATCATCGCGGCGGTCACCCGCTGTACGACGGCCGGATCGGGGTCGGCGAGCAGTTCGTTCAGCCGCTTCGGTACCACCTGCCACGACAGGCCGTACTTGTCCTTCAACCATCCGCACGCGGATTCCTCGCCGCCATCGGCGGTCAGCGCGTACCAGTAGTGGTCGGCCTCCTCCTGGTCGGCGCAGTCGATCTGGAACGACACCGCCTCGGAGAACCGGAACTGCGGGCCTCCGTTGAGTCCGTAGAAGACCTGACCGTCGAGGAAGAACTCGACCGTCATCGGAGTCCCCGCCGGAACCGGGATGCCGCCTCCGGTGGACTCTTCGGTGTACCGGGTGATCTCCCCGATCTCGGAGTGGGGGAAGATACCGACGTAGAAGTTCGCGGCTTCCTCGGCGTTCATGTCGAACCACAGCCACGGAGTGATCCTGGGCATCGTGACTCCTCGTGCTGTCGAATGTGTTCCACGGTCACGAAGGCAGACCCTGCGCGGGTCGGATTCTCATCGCGGAGCGCGAGTGGGTATACGACGTGCGTGGCGAAGAAGACGCGCGATCGCAAGGAACGACCGAGACAGCGGCACCGGCCGCCGGGCACCGCACCCGCACCGCCGGCGCGGTACGTCGAGGATCCGATGCTGCCGGCGGCCTGGCTCGTCGACATCGACGGAACGCTCGCGCACATGGGCGACCGGAGTCCCTTCCACTGGCACCGGGTGGGTGAGGACACCGTCTCCCCGGCGGTCGAGGCCGCGGTGCGGGCGTTCGCCGCCGCGCCCGACCGGGCCGCGATCGTGTTGCTCTCGGGACGCGACGGCGTGTGCCGGCCGGAAACCGAGGAGTGGCTCGCCCGGCACGACATCCCCTACGACGAGCTGTACATGCGTCCGGCCGGCGACGACCGGAAGGATTCGATCGTCAAGGCCGAACTGTTCGACCGTCACATCCGGCACCGCTACCGCATCATCGCGGTGCTCGACGATCGCGATCAGGTGGTGCACATGTGGCGGCGGATGGGACTGGTGTGTTTCCAGGTCGCCGAGGGTGATTTCTGACGGGCTTCTGCACACGCCCCGTTCTCGACCGGTGACTCGATCATCCGGGGACTTCGGTACTCAGCGCGGTCGGCGGAACGATCGGGCCCCCGCCGAGATCGACGCGCCGGGTCCCGCATCCGACGCAACGCACGTACAGCACCGGTCCGATCGACGTGACGTGGCTCGACTCCACGCTCCACGCGTGTTCATGAGCAGGGGTCGGGGTGGGGCATTCCTGTGGGTTCCGAGCTTCGATGGCGGTCATGTCCACCACCATGATGTAATGCCCTTATGCATCTCAACCCTTACGGAGAGTATGCGGTTCTTCTCGCGGCGTCACTGGCCGACGACTGGCCCGAGGATCGGGCCGGCATCATGGCCCGCACCCGCGAGGTGGGCATGACCATGGACTTCCCGACCGCGCCCGACGACCATCAGCGCACCCGCGAGGTCATCGACGACTGGCTCGTCATCGTCGACGCGTCCGACCCCCGGGAACGTGCACGCCTGCTCAACGAGCAGATGGCCACCGCAGCGGCCTATCCCCGACTGACCGATCACGACGGCGAGGGTTGGCACCTGCACTACCGCGACGAGGTGCAGCCGCTCCCCGACGTGCTCCGAGCGGTGATCAGCGTCGGCACGGCCCTGCACCTCACCACTCGCGGAATGCACCGCCTCCACCGGTGTGCGGCATCGGACATGCCGCGGAACCCGTGCACGGCCGTGGTCGTCGATGTCACCCGCAACGGTCGCCGGCAGTACTGCTCCGTGCGATGCGCGAATCGCGCAGCGGTACGCCGACACCGAGCGAGGGCGGCATCGGACCGCCGACCCGCACATCCGTCGATCCGCACAGCCGAGTAGCACATCACGGCACGCGCGGATCACCCGTCCCCGGGTCTCCACGATCCGGCGGGTTGGGAAACTGGACAGCAGACATCCCACCGATCCGGAGGCTCCGACACCATGGCCGCTCGTTCCACCACCCGCCCGCCGAGGATCGACGCCCCGAACATCGGCGGCCTCATCGACTCCGACGGC
>NZ_AJVB01000380.1:0-3787 GCF_000278445.1 Rhodococcus sp. R1101 | reverse complement strand
CACGCAGGTTCGCTTCCCGATGGATACCGCGGTGCGCACCGTCTATGCCGAGGATTCCGGCGGCGAGTAGGTGGCGTGTGTCCACAGATGGGTGACGGCATAGGCCCGCCACGGCCTCCACTGCTCGGCCCGCTCAGCGGCTTCGCGCGCGCTCGTCACCTGCAGAGCGCGCCGGAGAACGAGATCGCCGGACGGACAAGCATCGCGGTCGCCGAGTCGCAGGGCCAGATAGTCGACGGTCCACGGACCGATACCGGGGAGCGCGAGGAGATCTTCGGTGAACGACGGCTGCTCCGGACCCACTCCGTCGGCCACGGCTCGGGCCAGTTCGGAGACGGTGCGGGCACGGGATCGCGTTGTGCCGATAACGGCACGCAGTTCGCTCTGCTCGACGCCCGCGAGTCGGTACGGCGCGGGAAAGCACCGCAGCCCGCCCGGTGCGTCGTCGCCGAACGCCGCGACGAGACGCCCCGCGAATGTGCACGCCGCGGCAACACTCACCTGCTGCCCGAGCACGGTCGCCACAGCGGTGGCGAACCAGTCGGTGGTACCGACCACGCGCAGACCGGGATGGGTTCGGACGAGAGGCCCGAGCACGGGATCGGACGCGAACGCCGCATCCACGACGGACGGGTCGACCCCGAGATCGAGCCACGTCCGTATCGTGTCGCCGACGTCGGCGGCATCTGCGCGACCGGCAGTCTCGACGAGAATCTCGAGATGCCGCACATTCCCACCCTTCCCGAGCGCGGATATCGCCAGGTCTCCGAGGCGGACGGTGACGTGTGCGGCACCGCCGTTCGTGCGGATCGCGCGGCGGTGGGTGCCGGTCGTGCTGTCGTGCTGTTCGTAGCCGGGAACGGTGTGGTTTCGCAGCGACGCCAGCATCGGCCCCACCGCAACGGGTTCCGCCACCGGGATGCGAAAGGTTGTGGTCATGCCACCGACTCGAGTTGCAGCAGTGCCTTCTTCGCGTCGACTCCCCCGACGTACTGCCCCATACTGCCGTCGCTGCGTACCACCCGATGGCACGGCACCACCACGGGCAGTGGGTTCTTCGCGCACGCCGTACCGACCGCCCGCACCGCCCGAGGGCTGCCGGCAGCGGCCGCGATCTCCGCGTAGCTCGCCGTGTGCCCGTATTCGATGTCGGGTAGTCGCGTGATCACTTCGCGGCGGAATCCGTCGGCGAGACGCAGATCGAGCGGGAGTTCGAAGTGTGTCCGGGTACCGGCGAAGTATTCGTCGAGTTGCCGGACAACGGGGTCGAGTCGCCGCGGTGCGTCGAGGACGCGCGGACTGATCCGGCGGGAGAGTTCGTCGAGCACGGCGTCGGATCCGTCGGCAACGTAGGCGACCCGCACAAGTCCGACAGTGGTGGTGGCCAGCAGGAGCGGACCGACGGGGGTGTCGACGACGCGGAACGCGACATCGAGCAGTCCGGCTGCCCCGGCGTCGAGTACGAGCTTCTCCCGCAACCACGCGAGGTCGGTCGGGCCGACCGAGGGTTGTGGAAAGTTCATGAGCGACATCCTGTTCCGTATTCGATCCGACGACGCAACGCCGTCCGCCCGTCGGCTGCCGCGCGACGCGCCGCAGCAGGGCTGTTGCCGAGGATCGTGCCGATCTCGGCGTAGGGCAGGCCGCCGACGTAGTGGTAGACCAACGCCGCCCGTTGTGTGAAGGGAAGCTCTGCAACCGCGGTCCACAGCTCGTCGTCGCCCTCACCGGGATTCCCCGTGGTCGACGTGGGTTCGGGCAGGTTCTCGGTGGGTACCGGGGTTCGCCCGCGCACGCGGTGGATGTCGACGGCCTTCCGGTGCGCGATGGTCACGAGCCACGCTTCGACATTGCTGCCCGGCGGAAGTTCGGGATACGCGCGCAATGCCGCGAGGAAGGTCTCGGACCAGGCGTCGTCGGCGTCGACGGATCCGAGCAGTGCGCGGCAGACCCGGAGGACCGTCGCGCCGTGGCGGGTGACCACCTCCTCGAACGGCGGGAGGCTCGTCCGCACTATGTGATCAGGCAGAGACATGGGTGTCGCCGGCGACTCCGGCATCGCCGGAACGCAGCACCTGCGCTTCCTGGTCGAGCAGGAACCGTTTGCGCTCGATGCCGCCGGCATAGCCCGTGAGCTTGCCGCCGATGCCGATGACGCGATGGCACGGGACGATGATGCAGAGGGGGTTGCGGGCATTGGCCGCGGCCACCGCCCGTACCGCAGTGGGCCGGCCGAGGGCGAGCGCGATCTCCGAGTAGGTGCGTGTGGTGCCGTACTCGATCGTCTTCAGCGACTCCCACACCTCCTGCTGGAAGGGGGTTCCGGCGGGAGCGATCGGGACGGTGAACCGAGTGCGACGACCCGCGAAGTACTCCACGAACTGGGCGATCGCCTCGTCGAAACCATCGGCCACCTGCTCACCGAAACCGGTGCGATCGGGCGCGGGGCGATGCTCGGCCATGTACACGCCGCTCAGGACGCCGTCTGTGTTCACCAACGTCAGCTCGCCGATCGGTGAGTCGATCACGGTGTGGGTGCGCAATGCGGTCACGGCTTCGATCCTTCCATTCGGTGTGTGCTCCGTACCGGGTAGACGAACGGGACGCCGAAAATGTGAGGTCCGTGATCACGATGACCGGTCGTACTGCACTATGGCGACATGATCTCGCTGCCTGTGCCCGCGCTCGGACTCTCGGTCGCCGGTTCCCTCGTCGACGTCACCCGGACCGTGCTCGGACGCACACGCGAGACCGCCGAATTCGCGCTCTCCATCCCGGCGCGGGTGGACCGCCTGCTCGACGACGCCGAATCACTCATCGGCTCCGTCGAGTCGTTGATCCGCCGCATCGACAGCGTGGTCACCGACGCCACCGACATCGTCGAGGGAGCATCGGTGGCTGTCGCACAGGCGACGCAGGTGATCGCCTCGACCATCGGTGTGGTGGAGGAGGCCGCCGACGCGGTCACCCGCGCAACGGAGATCATCGACTCCACGGGCGGGGTCGTACGCGACGCGACGACCGTGGCGTCGGATGCGCGAGTTGTCGTCGAATCCGCAGGTCGCAGCTCCGATGCCGCCGCGGAGCTACTCGAGACCTACCGTCCTCTCGCCGATCGGGCGGCGCCGCTGGCCACCCAGTTCGTCGAGGAGTTCTCGGCGGTGGAGTTGCACGCCGCGATCAGGCTCATCGACCGGCTCCCCGAGATCACCGAGCGGGTGGATGCCGTGCTGCCGATCATGGCCACACTCGACACCGTCTCACCCGAGATCCACGAACTGCTTCTCGTCGCGAAGGATGTCCGCCAGGCCATCGTCGGCGTGCCCGGCTTCAACTTCCTGCGCCGACGTGGGGAGGAGAAGGAAACCAACGGTGACGATTGACCGCACCGCGGTCGGCGACGATCGACCGCACCGCGGTCGGCTCTACCTGTGGGCTGTGGAGAGGAACTGGTGCGTCGCCGCGTCGACGATCTCGTCGGGCGTGATGGCGATCTCGTCGTTCAACCAGGCGGTGACCAGTTCGGCCAGGCCACCGACGAACAGCAGTCCGTTGATCTCACCGCGTTCGGGCGGCCACGCCCGGTCGCCGAACATGCGGGTCGCTTCGTCGGCGACCATCTGGGCGAAACTCCGTAGCGACGCTCGCCTGTGGGTGCGCAGGGGCTCGAAGCCGGCGGACTCGATGAGCGAGACCCGGCCCTTACGCGGGTCGTCGGTGAGGATCGCGACGAACGACGCGATGGCGTTCCGCACGAGGTCCTCGAGTGTGCCCGTGCCCGTCCGGA
>NZ_AJVB01000379.1:0-3805 GCF_000278445.1 Rhodococcus sp. R1101 | reverse complement strand
CCTCGTCGACGGGGGTGTGCGGATCCCACGTCGCGACCTGCCACACGTCGAGGTGGTCGGTGCCGAGTTCGCGCAGCGTCGCGTCGAGCTGGTTGAGCAGCCCCGAGCGGGAGCAGTCCACCCGGCCGGAACCGAGGGTGGTGGTGTCGATGCCGGAGCTGCCCGAGAGCACCAGCTGGTCGCGGGGCACCACGTCGTCGAGCAGTTCGGCGAGGATCCGCTGCGCGACTCCGTCTCCGTAGGCGGGGGAGGTGTCGACGAGCGTGCCTCCCACATCGACGAAGGCCGACAGCTGCGCCGCGGCCTCGTCGCCGTCCGTTCCGCGACCCCACGTCAAGGTGCCCAGGCCGAGCCGTGAAACCCGCAGGCCGCTCGCACCGACTGTCCTGTATTCCATAACCGTCCGCGTTTCCTCCCGACACGACGGGACGTCGCCGCGCTCGGCCACGACCCCGGTATTGCACCCTAATGCGCGCGACCCGCCGTGCAGCGTCCGGCGCGCCGACCGATCGGTCACCACGTACCCTTCGCCGAGTGAGAATTGCTCCCTGCATCCGAGACCGTCGACCCGCCCCCACCGCAGCCCCCGTGCCGGGAGTCGCCGCATGATCGGCGAATCGATGACCTGGCTGCAGACGATCGTGCTCGGCATCGTGCAGGGCCTCACGGAGTTCCTGCCGATCTCCTCGTCCGGCCACCTGCGGATCGTCTCGGAGATCTTCTTCGGTGAGGATGCGGGCGCGTCCTTCACGGCGGTCACCCAGCTGGGCACCGAGGCGGCCGTGTTGGTCTTCTTCGCCGGCGACATCTGGCGGATCATGAAGGCCTGGTTCCGCGGTCTGTTCCATCGCGAGCACCGTGCCGACCACGACTACAAGATGGGGTGGTACGTCATCCTCGGCACCATCCCGATCGGCATCCTCGGTGTGCTGTTCAAGGACGACATCCGCACCGTCGCCCGCAATCTGTGGCTGGTCGCGACGATGCTCATCGTGTTCTCGATCGTCATCGCCGCCGCCGAGTACTTCGGCAAGCAGCGGCGCGATGTGAGTCAACTCACGCTCAAGGACGGTCTGATCATGGGTTCGGCGCAGGCGCTGGCGCTGATCCCCGGTGTGTCCCGCTCCGGCGGAACCATCTCCGCGGGCCTGTTCCTCGGACTCACCCGCGAGGCCGCGGCCCGATACTCGTTCCTGCTCGCCATTCCCGCGGTCGTCGCGTCCGGTCTGTTCAGCCTGCCCGACGCCTTCGAACCGGCCGGCGAGGGACTCGACGCCTCGGGGGCGCAGCTGCTCGTCGCGACTCTGATCGCGTTCGCGGTCGGCTACGCGGCGATCGCGTGGCTGCTGCGCTTCGTCGTCAACCACTCGATGTACTGGTTCGTCGGCTACCGGGTGATCCTCGGTGCGGTCGTGCTGGCGCTGCTCGCCACGGGCGTGGTCTCCGCCACCTGACAGACTGCCGGCAGGCAGTACCTCTAGGCTGGGCGCATGACGGTCATCCTGCTGCGGCACGGACGTTCGACCGCGAACACCTCGCACGTGTTGGCAGGTCGATCGCCCGGTGTCGAACTCGACGAGGTCGGCCACGTGCAGGCGAAGAATCTCGTCACTCGCTTCGCCGGGCTCGAGATCACCGAGATCGTGCGATCGCCCTTGCTGCGCTGTCGGCAGACGGTGCAGCCGCTCGCGACCGATCGCGGACTCGAACCGGTCGTCGACGAGCGGCTCGCCGAGGTCGACTACGGGCAGTGGACCGGACGCGAGCTGAAGGAATTGGTGAAGGAACCGTTGTGGGCGGTCGTGCAGCAGCACGCGTCCGCGGCGGTCTTCCCCGACGGTGAAGGGCTCGCGCAGGTGCAGTCCCGCGCGGTCGCCGCGATCCGCGAACACGACCGGCGCCTGCGCGAGTTGCACGGCAAGGACGTCGTGTGGATCGCCTGCAGTCACGGCGACGTCATCAAGTCGATCCTCGCCGACGCGCTCGCGATGCACCTCGACGCATTCCAGCGGATCGTCGCCGAACCGGCGTCGATCGGCATCGTCCGCTACACCGACACCCGGCCGTTCGTGCTGCGCGTGAACGACGCCGGTTCGGACCTGTCCGGGCTCGCCGGCCCGTCCGAACCGAAGTCCGTGCCCGGCGGGGAAGTCCCCGGTGCGGTGGAGGAACCCGGCGATCCCCCTCGAGGGCACCGGCAGGAGACGGCGCGCGGATAATGGCAGTGACCCTCATGGCAGAGTGTGGGGACTCGAGGAGGTGTGATGGCCCGCGCAATACACGTGTTCCGAACCCCGGATCGGTTCATCGCCGGCACCGTCGGTGAACCGGGCGACCGGGTGTTCTACCTGCAGGCCGTGCACGAGTCCCGTGTCGTGAGCGTGCTGCTGGAAAAGCAGCAGGTGCAGATCCTCGCCGACCGGATGGGCCTGCTCCTCGAAGAGGTGCAGCGCCGCTTCGGCACCGTGATCCCCGACGAGCCCGAGGTCGACGTCAGCCCGCTGGTGACACCGATCGAGGCGGAGTTCCGCGTCGGCACGATGGGTCTGGGCTGGGACGCCGATGCCGGCTCGGTGGTGGTCGAACTGCTCGCGGTCACCGACACCGAACTCGACGAATCGGTGGTGCTCGACGACACCGAGGAAGGCCCGGACGCGGTGCGGGTGTTCCTCACCCCGGTGCAGGCCCGCGAGTTCGCGGCCCGCTCCGAACTCGTCGTCTCGGCCGGTCGCACTCCGTGCCCGCTGTGTGGCGAGCCGATCGGCGCCGACGGGCACATCTGCATCCGCACCAACGGCTATCTGCGCACCCCCGGATTCGATCCGGCCTCGTGGTTCGGCGAGGAAGAAAACTGACCACGTGACGACGCCGGACACCCGGACCGTGCTGACCGACGGCGACCTTACCGTCGTCGGACAGATCGTGCACGCGAGCAACGCCACCCTCGTGTGCGACGCGCGGCACGGCGACTCCGTCGTGCGGTGCGTCTACAAGCCCGTCCGCGGCGAGCGGCCACTGTGGGACTTCCCCGACGGCACCCTCGCCGGACGTGAGGTCGCCTCGTATCTGATCTCCGAGACGCTCGGCTGGGACGTCGTTCCGCTCACGGTACTGCGCGACGGGCCGTACGGACCCGGCATGGTGCAGCGCTGGATCGACACGGTCGACTCGGCGCAAGGCGCCACGGAACGACTGGACTTGGTGGATCTGTGCCCGGCGGGCGCGGTCGCACAGGGGTGGCTGCCGATCCTGCGTGCCCGTGATCTGGACGGCGCCGAGGTGGTGCTCGTCCACGCCGACGATCCGCGCCTGCAGCGCATGGCGGTGCTCGACGTCGTCCTCAACAACGCCGACCGCAAAGGTGGGCACGTCCTCGAAGGTCTCGACGGACATGTCTACGGCGTTGATCACGGCATCTGCCTGCACCAGGACGACAAGCTGCGCACCGTGCTGTGGGGGTGGAGCGGCGAGACGGTCGATCCGGTCCTGCTCGCCGATCTCGACAAGTTGCTGCGCCGGTTCGACGGCGGGTTCGCCGAGGAGCTGCGCGAGCACATCACCGGCGTCGAGGTCCGCGCATTGCAGCGCCGGATCACCCGTCTGCTCGAGCATCCTGTGATGCCGCATCCGCGCGGCGACCGGCGCATTCCCTGGCCGGCGTTCTGAGGCATCCGCGCTTCGCCCGTCGCGCCCCGGGTGCCCGCGCGGAGTACTTCTCCGACTCCATTAGGCTCGTGGTCATGCAATCTTGGTCCGACGTCGCGATCCCGTCCGTCCCCGGTCAGGGGCCTCCGCTGCGGTTGTT